>JACCZH010000205.1 GCA_013696045.1 Chloroflexia bacterium | reverse complement strand
GCCGGGACGTTGTAGCCGGCTGGTCCGTCGGGACCATCGTAGGTGATGTACTGCACGATCTCGGCGTTTGGGTCGGATTCCGCTTCGGGGTATGACGTCACGCCTCCAGGCAGCAGGTCGTTCGTCGCGGCGTTACCAGTGTCGTCAACGTACATCTGGTCGATAACGCGCGCGAAGCCGGCGTAGGTTGGCCAGGTGTTGCTCGCGTCGCCGGCCATCGCCGTTTCAGACGGCTCGTGTTCCTCATAACTGGAATCGCCGGTTTGTATGCTGCCGCTGATCAGCTCGCGGGTGAGCAATCCGGTCGAGACGAACCAGGCGTCGTCAGAGCTGGTGTCTGGTTGGGTGAGCTCCAACCGGGCTTTATCCATGTATTGCACCAGCCGCTCGCCGCCGGGCGATTCGACATAGGGTTCCAGGATGCCCTCGCTAATCGGTTCCGGCCCCCAGAACCAGGTGCGGCTGGTCTGCTCGTCTTCAACCGGCTTATCCAACCGGTCGCGGGTAGTCTCAAAGGCGTCATCGGCATAAGCCGGTTGCGCCTGGGTCTGGCGCGTCAGGACAAATGGGGTGATGATAAGCGCGGAGGCGAGGATAAGAGCGGTCAATCCGAAGCGGTGCATCGTGCCCGGTCCTTCCACGGCAAGCGGGTATTGAGGCTCAAAGAGGTCGATCGCCAGGAGAGATCAGTTTAGATTGAATACTGTATGCCCACAAGCTATTTGGATGTCAACAGTTGAACATGAGGGGAACACTGCGGTATGGCTCGAATACTGGCGTATTTCGCGCACCCGGATGATGAGACGTTTGGGATCGGCGGTGCCCTGGCGCTCTATGCAGCCAAGGGTTTTGAGGTAACGGTGGTCTGCGCGACCGACGGTGACAGCGGCTTGAACCGGCTGGACGAGAACGACACCGCCCGGCTGGCCGAGCTGCGGACCGAAGAGCTGCGCGCCGCCTGCCGGCAGTTGGGTATCAACGAGCCGGTCATGCTGAATTACAGAGATTCCGGCATGGACGGCACACCCGAAAACGACCACCCCGATTCGCTGCACCAGGCGGACATGGACGAACTGGTGGACCGCTTTACCGAAATCCTGGGAGCTGGTGAGATGCCAGACGCGGTCATCACCTTTGATTCCACAGGCTGGTACGGTCACCCGGACCATTTGAAGGTCTATCTTGCCGTGCGGATCATGTATGAGCGGCTTGAGGAGAACCAGCGCCCGCCACTGTTTCTGGCTTGCTTCGCCGCCGAGGCGGCGCGCTATTCCGCCAAGGTCATGGAGGAAGCCGGCGAGGAGGTTCCCAACACCTTTCGAGACCGCTCGCGGATGCGTTATTCGCTGGACATGATCCCGATCGTCGTTGACACCAGCTCGGTGGCCGGGCAAAAGATCGCCGCGCTCAACGAGCATCGCACCCAGATGGGGCCAACCGGCATCGAAGGCCGCTTCCCACCCGAGATCCTGAAGGTGAGGACCGAGCGTGAGTATTTCATGCAGTCCGGGCACCACGACGCCCTGCCGGACATCCCGCCCTTCGAGCGCCACGGCGGCCTCTTCGGCGAGCCGCCTCCAGATCCGTTGCTGCCGTTTCCGATTGTGTAGAGTCCCTCACCTCAGCCCGCTCCCACGCATGGGAGCGGGCTGGGGCCTTCTCTGAGGTGAGGGTCGTCTGTTACGCCAGACCTTCGGCCTCAAACTCGCGCAGGAAGCCTTCAAAGAGGCGGCGGTGGCCTTCTTCGTCGTGGAGGATGGCAATCACCATATCCTGGGTGACCCAGTCGATGCCGTCGGTGGCTTCGATGATCTTGTTGTACTGGGCGATTGCGCCGGATTCCGCCTCGATCACGCCCTTGATGACGTGCACGATGTCGGTCTGCTTGGTCGGCGGTTGGAGGTACTTCTGCTCCGGCTTGAACTCCATCGTGCCGGGAACGATGCCGTAGAGTTCCTTGATCCTCGACGCAAATTGCTGTGCGTGACCAAGCTCCTCCTGGATATCCTCTTCCAGCGACTCGATAATCTCCTGAGCGCGCACGCCGTCTGGATTGGTCGAGTTGGTAATGTAGCTCATCACCGTCTCTAGTTCCATCCAGTAGCTTTGTTTGAGTAACTCGATAATCTCTTCGCGCTTGCTTTCGTTCTCTTTGGACAGAATGCCCTCGGAACCTCGATTTTTAGACACAGATGCCTTCCTTCCTTCATGGTGGTTGCCACGGATGAATCAGCTAGGGGCAACCACTTTCTAGCTTACCTGAGTCTCTGAAGTCATCCGGGGCTTCAGTACTCGTATTGAGAGACAAGCGTGCCGGTGGCGGTAAACAGGGACGCGATGTCGCCGTCGTTGTTCCACCAGGCGCTACAGCGGCCGGTATACAGCTCGGTGAGGGTATCGGCTCCGGTGCAGTTGTAAATGCGCAGCGATGCTCCAGGCTGAAAAACGAACGGCGGCACGACGTAGGTGGCGCGCGGGCCCTCGTCGGTTAATGTCCAGCCGGTCAGGTCCACTGGATATGGATCGAAGTTCTGAATCGTGACGTATTCTCCGGAACGGTCGCCCTCATCGACGGGATCAAAAAACACATCCGTGACCCGGACATCCCCCGACGTTGGTATCTGGACGGAGCCGTGTCTCCACTCATAGTAATGCCGTCCGACGTTGCCGGCCTCGACCTGCCAGCCGTCGTCGTTGCCGGGCGTATAGGTCAGGCAGCGCCGCTCAAAGCATTGCAACAGAACGTCCGTCGACGTGCCTGCCACCTGAATGGTGGCCCAGTAGGCTTCACTTATCGGGAAGCCGGTGGCGTAGAACGGATTCTGGAACAGCCGATCTTCGGTGTAGCCATCAAAGCCATACACCAGACCGTCCGAGATCATGAAATCCCAGAAGATCGAAGCAACGCGATGGTTCGTCTCGGGCACAAGCTCGGCGGCGGTAACGCCATGGACAGCCAGTCCCGGATCGTCAGTCGCCTGGGCGGCCCGGTCGAGGCGGCTCGTGATCGTCTGTCCCGCATCATGTGGAGCCTGCTCAAGGAGTTGGTGCATTGTCGTGTAGGTGGGGCCGTTGGGGTCGCCGGCATCACCGGCCACGTTTACCATTGCCGGCTCGGCGTCTTCGAAGCTCACTGCGCCGGTTTGAATGCGGCCGGTTACCATCTCAACCACCAGCAGGCCGTTGGTGACATGCCAGATTGAGTTGGGGTCGCTCGTGGGGTCGGTGATCTCCATGCGTGACTTGTCGAAGTATTGTACGCCGCGCGCTGCCTCTGGTGTCTCGCCATAGGGTTCATTCATGAGCTCGGTGAAGGCGGCTGGTCCCCACATCCAGGTGCGGTTGATCTGGCCTTCAGCGACCGGCTGGTCCGTCCTTGCCCAGGTGCGCTCGAACGGTTCATTCGCCGGGGACACCGCCAGAGCGGGCGTTCCTGAAAGTGCCAGGACGAGCACTACCAGCGAGATGATACGTCTCCCGCGCGATCCCTCACCCACTCAGGTTTCCTTTCGCTGCTCTAATCTCGCCAGCCGCTACTTATGTCGATGATTTTGTCCTGTGCGTCCGGCATCATGCGGCGCACCATCACCCCGGCCACCAGCGCGAGCGCGCCGCTCATCCCGATAGCGCGGCCCACTTTCCGTAAACCGGAGCGGCTTGGCGGAGCTTCCACGGGCAAGGTTGACCAGGCCGTCGCGGAGCGGACCGTTATTCGCCGCACAAAGGGAGTTGCTAGGTCGAATTCGACCTCGGATAACTGGATTGAACGTGATGGCAGGGCCTGGGTGGCGGATTGTTGAGCAGACTGACGCCCGGCGTGGCGCAGAACGACGCGCTCGGCGGCCCGCAGTACATCCGGCGTCAGTGCAATAGCGAGCCGGACTAACGGTGAGCTGGCTACGCTCTGCCCGTCCGGGATAGCGAGCGAGCGGCCGTCAGGCTCGTTGCGAAAAGGCACTGGTAGCTGCCGGGACATTGCTGCATCTCCTCTTTGCGCGGCTCGCTGCCGGTGATAGAAAGGCTGAATATTCTCGATAGTATCCCACTGGGCCAGGTACTCGCAACACCTTATATGGAACGGTCCTCACGATCCCGGTAGCGCAGATAGTCGATAAAGATGAGCGCCTCTGACCGCTGCTGGTGGTCCAATCGCGAGAACGCAACGACCAGCTCCGGCAACGAGGCTCCCGATGATGCTCGCTGGCCATCAAGCTGATCGATAATGAGCGAGAGCAGCGCCGCCAGGTCCATGTCAAAGGCGGCTGCCACCCTGTCAAGAACATCGATGCCCGGCGTCGTTTCACCACGCTCGACCGCGTAGAGGCTCGTGTGAGCCGCGCCGGCCTGCTCGCCGAAGTCCCGTAGCGACCAGCCGCGCCCCTCGCGCAGGCGCCGAAACACCGCGCCGGCCGCGGCACGATATCGGTCTTCCGCGGTCATAGCGCTTTCGGTCTCCACGTTGGCGAACTCCACCCGGGTGGGCGCGGATCTGTCTGGCACTATCGTAGCACCATGGACCGTATTGTTTGTGGATAGACCGGAAAAAGACCCTGGAGACCAGTCTGAACGTGGTGTCAACTCGTGTGACGCGGCTTCGGATTAAAGCGTAGCAACGCGCCTTGACGTATCGCGAAGACTGTAACTGCGACGATCAGCAGCGCGGTCGCGCCGACCGCCATGGGTGCCGTGATCCACCATGGCACTGGCGTACTCGCCGCGCCATCCGCCTGTGCAGCTTCAAGCGCCGCAACCTGTGCGCTGAGCGACAGCTGTTCAGCTTCGAGCACAGTCATCTGCTCGGTCATCACAGCCAGGGCGCTGTCCAGCTCGGCCTGAGTAATGCCAGCTGTCGCGTCACTCGATCTCGGCAGCCTGAGCACATGGTAAGCCCGCTCGATGTGCAGATCGTTCGTCTGAATGTCCCAGGTCCAGACGCCGTTTCTTGGCAGAGTGACGTTCACCGACCAGGCGCCCACCGTATCGCCCGGCTCGGCGTCAAAGTTGACAACCTCACCGGCATCACTCATGGCGGTAAAGTACGTGTCGGGCCAATCGACCGGTGTCACGCCATGCTGGTTCAGGGTGAAGTCGATGCGGAACTCATCGCCGGCGGTGATGTCGTCTGGCACAACGATATCGTCCGCCGTCGCCCAGCCTCCGGCGCGAGTCGACGTCGAGAACGCCAGCAAGGCCACCAGGACGGCCAACGTGGACGCGATGAGTGTATGCACCTTCATGGGTCTCTCCCCCGGTAAACGCGGCACGACATTGATACCCGTACTACACCGCTCAACGGAAACCGGTTCCCCCAACCGTTTGTTTGGTCATAGCCCAACGAAATATGCTTTCGATGACTGTGGCGGCGGGGTTCGAGAGCCCGCCGCCACAACTTTTCCAAAGAAAACGTTTAACCCTCGCGCGCCTCGTTCACCTTCTGGATGAAGGCGAACATATCGGGATCGGGAGCGCCTTCAAGGCCGGCGAAGCGGTTCTGCTCGTAGTTTTCGCTGATTGCCTGTTTCAACTCAGGGTGGCTATCGTAGTGAGCCATGGTTTCCTCGGTCAAGGCGTTCCAGCGGTCGGCCAGTTCCCGTGCCTCGGAGTTGGCTGGGTCGAGGTTCTGGTTGGCTTGCACCTCGGCCATCAGCTCGGTCCAGCGCTGCTCGATGGACTGGATTACGTCGGACCCAACCTGTTTGCCCAGTTCGTCGAACTGCCGCATCTGCGCGGGTGTGTAGTACTTCTCCATGCTCTTGCCTTTCTCCTCGCGCCTGCCCTGGACGGTTGACGACGCTTTCACGACCAGATCCCAGGCCCATTGACCGGTCTCCTGCCGTCGATCCACCAACCTTCCCAAGGCGGACTCTGCCTGCTCCAGTTCGGAGATGCGGTCGCGCAGGACGCGCCGCTGGATCTGCATGGAAGCCACCAGATCGAAGTCTGGCCGATCCAGAAGCTCGCCGATCTCTTTCAGGGCAAACCCCAGGAAGCGCAGCGTCAGGATCTGTTGCAGGCGCAGCAAGTCCTCTTCCGAGTACAAACGGTGGCCACCTTCGGAGTGGGCCGCCGGCTGCAACAGCCCGATCTGGTCGTAGTGGTGCAGAGTCCGGACCGACACCATTGTCAGCTCGGCGAACTCTCCAACGCGATAGATGCGTCTCATGCGTCACCTCCGTGAGGCAGTGTAAAGCATGCCGTTACGTCAGGTTCAAGAGGGATTTACCCTGTTCAAATGACCTTGACGGTTGGTGTACGATCCTCTTAGATATTTGAGACTAAGTATCATTAAGATAGGAATAATCGTGTGAGTGAAGATAGAACGCGAGACGCGGCTCCGTTTGGCGTCCGGCGTCAAGCGGCGTGGTGGCGAGTTAATGAACCAGCAGATGTGGTGCTGGGGCGCGGATATCCGTCGGGCTGAGGGCAATCTACTCGCTCAATATGGATTTACGAAGTATGCCGCCCCAGACAGTAGCGGCACGAAACCGTGCTATGGGTTGTCACTGCCAACCGGAACAATAATCGGCCTGTGGGGATTCGGGATGTATTACGGCGATCACTCGCATGGCGGCCTCTTTCTTAAACGCTTCGACTTCGCGCCGCGCATGGTTGCGCCAGATGAGATGCATTTCAACGCCTGGACTGCTGGTGACCTACCCGCCATGCACCCTCCGGGGACCAGCGCCCAGTGTCATCAGGCAAGACAGCTGTTGAGCCTGGCATTGGAGTGGATCGCAAGCTATGAGGCGTGGGTGGTCCAGACCGCCGGAGCCGCGTACCGGCAAGCGACGGTCGACGCCTGGCAAACGCTGCATAAATCGATTGCGGTCGATGCGCACGAGATGCCCGGCGCCTGGAGTCTGCTAGCCCGCCAGTGCACCGGGGCTGCAACGACCATGGCTGCCGTCCGATGACATACCAGATTCCAGCCATGTATCAATCAATGCGAGACTCCACGATGTCGAACCCGGATCTGGACGTTGTCATCGTCGGCGCGGGCGCGGCGGGCGTCGGTTGCGGGGTGGTGCTGCGGCACCTTGGTATCGAGCGTTTTGCCATTCTGGAGCGCCATGAGGTGGGTGGGTCGTTCCTGCGCTGGCCAGAGGAGATGCGTTTCATTTCCCCTTCCTTCCCGAGTAACGGCTTCGGACTGCTCGATCTCAATGCCGTCGCGCTTCAGACATCGCCTGGCTATATGCTGAACCGCGAGCATCCTAGTGGCGCCGAGTACGCCCAGTATCTACAGACCGTGGCCAAACACTTCGCGCTACCGGTTCGTACCGGGGTGGACGTGCGCACAGTCGAACCGGATTCAGACGGATTTGTCGTGCATACCTCCACTGGCTCAGTGCGCACGCGCTTCGTCATCTGGGCGGCGGGCGACTTCCAGTACCCGAAGCTCTACCCATTTCCGGGAGCTGAGCACTGCCGGCACAACGCGATGATCGGCAGCTGGCGAGAGATCGAAGGCAACGACGCGCTGGTTATTGGCGGCTACGAGAGTGGAGTCGATGCGGCGATTGGCCTGGCGGCACTCGGGAAGCGGGTGCGGGTGATCGATAGTTCACCCCGTTGGGAGAGCGTCTCGCCTGATCCTAGCCATGCGCTTTCACCCTACACCTTGCAACGGCTGGAACGAGCGCATGAGTGCAGCCAGATCGAGCTCATCGGTGATGCGCGCGTCACGTCGGTTGAGCGGCGCGGCGATGGATACAGCGTGAGCGGTGACGATGGCCGCACCTGGATTGCCTCCGCCCCACCGGTACTGGCAACCGGCTTCACCGGCAGCCTGGATCTGATTTCCGAGCACTTTGACTGGGCAGATGAGGGCTATGCGCTCCTGACTGATGAGGATGAATCGATCCGCTGCCCAGGGCTATTCGTCGTCGGCCCCAACGTCCAGCATGGCTCGCTCATCCTGTGTTTTGTCTACAAATTTCGACAGCGTTTCGCTGTCGTGGCCCACGCAATCGGGGAGCAACTCGGGATCGACACGAGTGTCCTGGAACAGTACCGGGCGCAGGGCATGTTTCTTGATGACCTCTCGTGTTGTGACGATACCTGCGAGTGTTAACGCTCGCGTGCGGAAGAAGGCCATCTTTATGAATACCAGTCTCATCCCGGCGAGCGTGCTGGTCGGATTTCTCGGCAGTGGCAAGACGACTGTGCTCAACCACCTGTTGACTGAAAAACACGGTCGCAAGATCGCGGTCATACTGAACGATTTCGCAGAGCTGAACATCGATAGCCGGCTAGTACGAAGAGCTGACGAGCGGTTGGTCGAGATGAGCAATGGCTGTATCTGCTGCACGCTGCGGCAGGACCTTGTCGACGAGCTGCGAGAGCTGTCACAGGTGGCGGCTCTCGATTACATCCTGATTGAATCGACCGGCATCGGTGAGCCAATGCCCATCGCCCAGGCGTTTTTTCTGGACGATGTTCCAGAGCGTGTTCGCCTGGACAGCATCATCACCGTCGTTGACGCCGCCGCCTTCTGGAACGATTTCAACCGCTCAGACATCATCGCAGACGAGAATGGCGAACTTGTTGAATCACCTCTCGCTCCCCTGCTCATCGATCAGCTTGAATTTACCAACGTGGTGCTGCTCAACAAGTCCGACCTGGTGACCACCGACGAACTGGATCGGCTTGACGGGTTTGTGCGGCAACTCAACCCGGACGCCCAGATCCACCGCAGCGTTCACGGCAGGGTTGACCCCAGCTTGTTCATCGACGTCAGACTCTTTGACTATGAAGTGGCATTGGGCGCCGAAGGCTGGGACGAGGAATGGGTGCAGGACGGCAGCGAGGCTGAGGAGTACGGCTTCCATACCTTTGTCTATCACCAGGCATGCCCAATGGAGTGGAATCACTTCCTTGCGCTCTTTGAGGAGTGGCCGGATGAGGTTCTGCGCGCCAAGGGCTTCGTGGTCTTCGCCGATGATCCTCCTGTCATTCTGTCGCTCGCGGGCGGTTCGGTTCATCTCGAAGCGCTTGAGTCCCTTGAGGATGACCGTGAGCCAGGCACTGATCTGGACTCAACCGAGATCGTCTTCATCGGGCGCGGCATGCCGGTTGACGAACTGCGTGACCGACTGGACGCATGCGTGGCGACAGCATTCGCGCGCTAGGGAATATGAAGTGCATGCCTGCCGTGGAACAAAGCATCGTCGTCATTGGCAAGGAGAGCGTTGGGAAGTCACAACTGATCTCGTCACTGACCGGGCACATGGCACGTTCCGGGAACTTCAGAGGAACGACTGTCTCCTGTGACGTGTATCGTGATGACGAGAACACCTTTATCGATACACCCGGCATTATGCGTGAATCGGACAGCGTGACGACCCGGCTGGCCCTGGAACAGCTTTGCGCCAGTGAACGAGTGTTGCTCGTTGTCAAAGCAACCCGCCTGGACGATGACCTTGCCGACCTGTTGCCGCTGGCTCGGGGCAAGCAGGGACTGGTGGCCGTAACGTTCTGGGACAAGCTAGATCACACACAGAGCGCCACCAGCGCGCTGGACAGGCTGAGCGAGTCGTCCGGCATCCTCTTCGTGCCAGTCGATGCGCGCCGGATGGGGCCTCAAGAGCGCGGCCGGCTACTTCTAGCGTTGACGAACCCACAACCGTTCCCGTCGCATCGCTTGCGTGAGCGCGTTGGCTGGCGCATTGAGCCGCGGCGGACGGTGCTGGATCATCGTCTGCTTGGTCCTGTCCTGGCCCTGGTTCTCTTGCTACTGCCCGCGCTGCTCGCGGTCTGGACCGCGAACACATTTGCCAGCGTCATAGATCCCGGCGTCGGGGCGGCCGTCGAGCCACTCGCGGAGCGAATTGCTGGCTGGCCGGCATTCGCCGGCGCGATCCTGGCCGGCGACTACGGGTTTCTGACAATGGGGCCGCTGCTGTTCGTGTGGGCGGCGCCGACGGTTGTTCTCTATGCCCTGTTTCTAGGAGTCTATAAAGCGAGCGGTCTGATCGAGCGTATGACCGTTGCCCTGCATCCGCTGTTACGGCCGTTCGGTTTAAGCGGCCGCGATCTCGTGCGGGTAATCATGGGCTTTGGCTGTAATGTGCCGGCCGTGATCAGCACGCGCTCCTGTTCCGCCTACTCGCGCGGAAGTTGTATTGCGGCGATTGCCTTTGGGGCAGCTTGCTCCTATCAGTTCGGAGCGACGCTGGCTGTCTTCAGCGCGGCGGGGCGCTACTGGCTCGTTTTACCGTATCTACTCTTCCTGACGGCGACAACGCTGGTGTATACCCGTATGACTGTAACGCCGGAGGCGCGATCGCCGTTGAATGTATTAGCTGTAGATGGCCGTAACTTTCTGGAGTGGCCGCGTCCAGGAGCCGTTTGGCGTGAAGCGTGGGGCACGTTGCGCGGGTTCTTTCTGACGGCTATTCCGGTGTTCCTGATGATCACTATCATCGCCTCGCTGCTGGACTTTCTGGGAGTCATTCAACGATTGGCCAGGGCTCTTGGTCCGGCGCTGGCGTTACTTAACCTGCCGGCGGAGGCAGCGTTGCCGGTGCTGCTGGCGTCGATCCGTAAAGACGCCATCCTCCTCTTTGCAGAGACTGACGGGCTGGCCGGACTCACGGATGTGCAGCTGCTGAGTGGCGTGTATCTGGCCGGTGTGCTGATGCCCTGCCTGGTGACGGTGCTCACGATCGGGCGCGAGCAATCCTGGGTGTTCGTCGTCAGACTCCTCGGGCGGCAGATGCTGATGGCGACGATGTTTGCTGGCTTGCTCGCCTGGGTTGGTTGGTGGATCTTCTGATCCCGGTGATTGTGTTCTCAGTCCTTAAATGATACATTGTCTCAATAACTGATTCGGCCCCGGTATGTTCGGCGGTCCAAGGTAGAAAGAAGCGTGGTCGATCCATGTACGAGGATAAGGTAATGCCTTGCGCGGCATGTCAGGAGGGATTTGTCTGGGCAGCCGGGGAGCAGGCGTTCTTCGCTTCAAAGGGATTTACCAATCCACCGAAGAGTTGCCGTGGCAATCGCCAGGCGCGCAAAAATCAGCGTGAGATGGGCAGCAACGGCGTCAGGCAGGGTGCCAGCCCGGACAGCTGTCCCTACGGCGAGGGAGCCCACGGACGGCAAGGCAGCGCCGGAAATACGTTCCGCCCTGCACCCCGTCGCCAAGCGTCCACGATAACGGTCGAGCCCGGTGTCTCGACGAGTGGCCAGATCCTGAAGGTGTTGCAGGACCGGTCGTTCGGGTTTATCCAGGACGATGGAGGCGTCGAGTATTACTTTCATCAGGATGGTGTCGATGATGACTTCTACGCATTGACCGAAGGCACGCGAGTCTCCTTCGTGACCGACTCCTCACCGCGCGGACCTCGGGCGGTTCAGGTGGCGCGTGACTTCTAGCCCCAGCGTCAGATAATAGAACACATGGAGCGTTCCTCGCCCGGGGAACGCTCCGCTTCTGGTTATGGACGCTTCGTCGCCTGCTCCGGGCTGAAGCCCGAGCGCTCGCGGATGTCGCCGGAGTTGACGAACAGCGCGCCGGTCTCGTCAAACTCGATCGCCATCAGGTCCATCGGCCGCGGGGCGGGTCCCCCGACTACCACGCCGTGGCGGTTGTAGAGTGAGCTATGGCACGGGCAGTGAAACTGGTCCTCTGCTTCGATCCACGGCACGGTGCAACCCAGGTGCGGGCATTTCCAGTAGAGCGCCAGGAGACCCTCTTCGGTGTTAATCAGAAAGAACTTGCCGGCCTGATGGCGGAAAGGTGAGTCTCCGACAGCTGGAATGCTGCTATCCGGCACGGGGATTGGCGTTCCAAACGCGCCAGTCTTTAGTGGCCAGGCGTAGGCCAGCGCGCCACCCACCGATTGCAGCCCGACGAGGCTCACCCCGCCTAGCAGCATATTGCGCACGAATGTCCGGCGAGGGTAGCGTGATCTGTTGCTGTCACGCAGCCGCCCGAGCAGGAACACGACGATCAAAGCCGACCCGGTGCGGATGAAGGTTTTCATGACCAGCCTCATTTCATATCGCGTTCGGTCGTTTCTACCTTTATTACGCGGCGAGATGGGCGAGCGTTCGCGCTTATACTGAAGAGAGACGACGCTGCGTCCTCTACCTGTATATGAAAAGGGTGGTTCCTCATGCGTTTCGTGAAATGGTTGTTCATCGGAGTGTTGCTGCGGCGTTTCCGGTGGCTGGGACTCGCCTTGACCGCCTTCGGGCTCGGCCGGCGTTTCCTTGACGATAGGAAAACCAAGCGTTCAGCCTAATAGCCGTCAATCTGGGATACTATGTCACGTAACGAGAGCCGGTCGGCGAGACCGGCTCTCGCCCGTATGTGCCATGGTGACAATCTGCTGGGACTGATTGTTACGAAACGGCTAGATATCCGACAGGCTCTTGCTTAAAGGCAGGACGTTTGTCCGATTCAATCGCAGCGCTCGTTTGCATACCTTTAGCGCACGTTATATGTCTCGTTCCCCTGGGGAATTGTGGAGGGCCGTTGAACGCACGATATGCAGTTGGATCCACCATGCGGATTGCCGGGCTAGGGCTATGCGCGCTGGCAGTGGTGAGTATGGTGTTTTATGGAGTACTTGCGCGCGAACCGGGCCGGCAGATCACTCTCCACCAGGCTGTGCAGGCTACCTGGCAGCAGGCTGATGGCCCGATCGCGGCCGGCGATGTCCAGCGTTCCTGGGTTTGGGGTCCCGAACCAACGGCCTCTACGGTCGAGTTTTATCGTGACAGTCCGGATACAACCCGTAAGCTGATCTATTTTGATAAAGGCCGGCTTGACATCCTCGACGAGGGTGGCGACACCAGCTCGCCTTGGTTCACCACCGGAGCCTTGCTGGTGAGCGAGATGCTCTCCGGCCAGATACAGCTTGGCGATGATGATTTTGTCGAGCGCGAGACTCCCAGGATTCCGTTGACCGGTGACTTGATTCAGCAGGACGGCGTGACCTACGCATCGCTTGCGCCACTGGCTACCTATGCTGACGATGCGCCCGTCTTTGACGACGCTGTTGGCGGAGAGCTGACAGCGGTTTTGAACGCAGCCGGCGAGGTTGATCCAGACGGCATGGCGAACAGCGGAGTTGTCATTGGTGGCTACAGCGATGTTACCGAACACAACGTCGCCGCTCCGTTTGTCGACTGGGTGCGCTCGCAGCCGTACCCGGATCTTTACTTGCTGGGACATCCTGTTAGTGAGCCCTACTGGATTCAAACCGAGGTGCTTGGGACTCCCAAGATGGTGTTGGTGCAAGCCTTCGAGCGCCGTGTGATGACCTACACGCCGGACATCCCGGCCCAGTGGCAGGTGGAATCGGCCAACGTTGGCCAGCACTACCGGCTCTGGCGGCAGCTCGATCAGCCTGGAAATGTTGCGTTGGCGCCGCTGGCCAGTGGCGAGCCATTTGGTGAAGAACTGGTCGCGGCCGCGTTCAGCGCCGGGATTGACCCGTACATGCTGGTTGCGATCTCCCAGATTGTCTCAGGCGGTGATCCGCTATACGAGGACAACGAAGGCCGTGGCTTGTTGCGTGTGGCGGGAGATGACGCCTCCTTCGACCCACAGCTGAACGCCGAAGCCGGAGCCAAGGCTTTGCGCGACGCCATGCCATCTGCGTTGAACGTCAACTGGAAGGCCGTGCTCACCTCTTACTACGGCGCTGCCGGCAAGGTTGACGCCACGATTGCGCTGCACGACGAGCTTGTTTCCAAGTACTCAGCCGAGCTCATGCGGCTCTCCGACACCGGTGAGACTGCCGCCGCGAACTTCGGAGGCCCGCTGGATAGCGGTCCGGCCGCCTACTATGACCCGAGCTACACCACTGACTGGTGGGAATGGGCGCTGACCTATTATGAGGACATCGGCCTGGCGACGCCGGGTTGGGCAAACGACCCGAACGGGTACTACTGCGTGCGTCCTGGTTACATGCCTGGCGAGCGCTTGCGGGTGAACGCCAACGGGCGCACCATCGACTGCACCGTTGGCGACATGGTGGCCGACCGTGACCTGGCGAACTGGTTGTCGAAGTGGTCGATCGAGATGAACTGGCCAATGTTCGTCGCGCTGGGCCTCGATACGAACAACTCGGCAACAGTGGAGTATCCAGGCGACTGGCCGAAGCCGCCGCCATCCATTCCCGCGCCACAAGCACCGACCAACGATCCAGCTCCTGCGCCACAGCCTCCAGCAAACGGGCCTGCTCCGGTGAATCCTCCGGTTGAGCAGCCTGCTGCACCGGTTGGGGAACCAGCCCCACCGCCGCCGGAAGTGGAAACGGAGACGGATACGCCGCCTCCACCGCCGCCGACCCCAACTCAGGAGCCGGCTCCTGTGCAACCAACACCAACAGCGCCGCCGGCAACTCCGACTCCGGCTCCGGCGCCACCGGTTTCAACTCCGACGCCAACACCGGAGCCGACCGAGCCACCGCCGGTGAAGGAGCCGATTCCGCACGAGCCATCCACCCCGATCCCGGTTCCGCCGACACCGACGCCGGAGCCGGAACCGGAACCGGAACCCGAGCCGGAACCGACTGAGGAACTGACGGTCGACTCCGGCGGCGGAGAAGTTGTTGCCCCGCCGCCGTCACGCTAGCGAATGCAAGAAAACCGGGAGGGACGCGAGTTTCTCCCGGTTTTCTTGTTGCGCCGTTACTGTTATCCGGCCATCTACCTTCGGCATCTCAGACTTGTGGAAAGGTCTCTTTCCAGACAGAGCCTGGGCGGGGATGGGATCATTCCACTGCGGTCGGGATGGCAATGGCCGTTACGACGGCGAGATCACCGACGCGCCGTCCCAGGTGTCGATGAAATCAAGCGAACGGCGGATGTAGAGGGTCAGCTCGTCCAGTTGCGGTTGACCATCGACGCGCATCAATGGGCGCTGGTAGGGTGGAGCTCCGTCCTCGTTCGGGTGGATGGCGGCGTGCAGCTCAACGTGTTGTTTGGGGTCGTCGCTGTGGGTGGAATGGACCAGGAGCGCCCGTTGAAAGCCTCCCGATTGCCAGCGTAAGACCATCTGGGTGCCGCCGGATTGGGCGTCGCCGCTTAGTGCGATCTCGTGCTTCCAGTCAGTGCTGGCTTCGGTTGAGGCGTGGGCCAGCACGTCGGCCATTTGCCAGCGCTCTGCTCCGCTTACCCGAGGCCGGCGTTGCCCTGTGCGCTCCTCGTAGCCTTTCCGGTAGCGTGGAGTGCGCCAGAAGATAGCCGCGCCAGCCAAAATTGCAACGTGCCCAATCCCGACAACCGCGCTAAAGACCGGTGTATTGCTTGAGTAGATGGACGAGAAGTCGCCGGCAATTCCACCTCCGAAGTCAAAGAGAGGGTAGAACACCAGCGCGTTGAACAGCTCAAAAGCGCAGAACACAAATAACAGGTAGTTCACCGCTGCGCGACGGGGCGTGAACCAGGCGATCGCGAAAGCTCCCAACCCGAGCACAACGTTCACAATTGGGCCGGCGAACGAGATGATTGCCACATCCAGCGGCGTGTAGAAGCCGCGATGTTCGACGTAGCCATAATAGAGAAAGAAGCCGAAACCCACGACCTCGCCCCCGAAGGCTTTCACCGCCACGGCATGGCCAGCCTCATGCAACACAATACTGAGTGGCAGCAGCACAAAAATTACCAACCGCAGCAGGCGGTTGCGGTCGTCCGCCGTTAGTCGTTGGTCAAAGAGCTCGTGCCGGCCTTTCGCGACATCCCAGACCGTCGCGCCCGCGGCAATCACCAAGAAGAGGCTGATAATCCCGGTTGAGTCAAAAAACACGTATTTACCGTTCGTCGGTTCATGCGGGTAAAGAGGTTGCGGCGTGTCCGCGGTTCTGGTGGGAATGATACTCCGGCGGCTGGGGGAGGTTCCGCGCTATGATGACCACCGGACCTGCCGATCGGCGCAGGGGCGAGGCAGCGAATTGCCCCTATCATTTGAACGTGCAAAAAAGGAGCCCGAATGCAGCGACGTTACAGCGAGTGGGAGATCGAGACGAACGGCGTGACGGCAGTGGTCAGTGAGTGGGGTAGTGGCGTACAGAACATGGTGCTGCTGCATGGGGTTAGTGGTAACCGCATGACCTGGAGCGATCTGGCGTTACGATTGGCTAAAGATGGTTACCATGTGTACGCGCCGGATCTGCGCGGGTGTGGCGACAGCGTTGCTACCGGTAACCAGATAGGCCGGACTCTTCAGTCTTATGTTGATGATTTGGAGTCATGGACGCAAGCAATCGGTCTGAACTCGTTCGTGCTGGCAGGTCACTCGTTTGGCGGCCGGCTGGCGGCTGAGTTCGCGAGCCAGCATCTCGACACCGTCGAGCGGATGATCCTGATCGCGCCGGCCGGTCCGGACTCGTTCAAGCGGGCCGCAGCGGAAAAACCGGAACTTGTCGAGAACACACCCCGCGGGAACAGCCAGTTCGATAATCTGAAATCTATTGAGGGGCCAACACTCGAAGCGCTACGCCAGTTCAGCGCGGCGAACCCTGGCCGGCCCGCTACTCGTTCGGTTGTGATGCGCTGGCTTGGCAATCTTGACGTTGACGATCGGGGTCATGCCCGGCACATTGACAGCCACGAGACGATCGACGCGCAGATGACCATTCTGCGCACCGAGGACCAGTCGGACAAGCTGGCCGCGATCACCACTCCGGCAGTAGTGATGCGCTCGATCGACGAAGGCGTCATGCTGCGCTACACCATTCCTCACTATGCCGAGCTGCTGCCAAACGCGCGTTTCATCGACGATGTCGATGCCGACCACTCGATCCCGTCGACCAATCCCGACGCGGTGTTTGAGGCTTTGGTCATGTAAGGCACTGTTTTCTTTTGGCCGGATTCGGGCCGACGGATGGCACACTCTCCGGGACTTTCCAGTGACAGCCCATCAATCTGAACACTTCGGGGGCGGCGAGCCGCCCCCGGAAACGTTGCGCTGGTACGCAAGTGAAACGGGAAAACTCGGAAGGGTAACCTGGCTGCATGGACATGGGACGCATGGATCAACTACCGGTCGCGTTACGGGCACGTGGCGTGTTCTATGGTTGGGTCGTCGTTGGAATCGCGATGCTGGCCACATTCGCGTCCGGGCCGGGGCAGTCATACCTGTTCTCGGTTTTCATTGATCCGATCATCGCCGACACCGGCATGACCCGCACCGGCATCTCATCCCTGTATGCGGCCGGCACGTTCGTCAGTGCGGCGATGGTCTTCTATATCAGCCGCCTGGCCGACCGGCGCGGGCCGCGATTCACCCTCACGATCATCGCACTTGGCTTCGGGCTGGCCTGCTTTGGCATGGCGTTTGCGAGCGGCTGGTTGCTTACTGCCCTGGCGTTGGCGTCGCTGCGCGGGCTCGGCCAGGGGGCGTTGCCGATCAACGGCACGCTGCTGATTGCCCAGTGGTTTGTGCGCCGGCGCGGACGCGCCATGGCCATTGCCGGTCTTGGCGGCGCTCTGTCGACCGCTACCTTGCCACCGGTTGCGCGGCTGCTCATCGATGAAGTCGGCTGGCGCTCGTCATATCTGGTGTTTGGCCTGGCAATCTGGCTCGTCCTGGTTCCAGTGGCGGTGTTTCTGGTGCGCAACCGTCCGGAGGATGTGGGTTTGCACCCTGACGGGGCGAATGGCCCACCAGCAGATGAGCGGCCTCTGACAGCTGGCGCGCCGGTGGAGCGGCGTGTCCTCTCCACTCGCATGTTCTGGCTGCTGGCGATCCCGATGTCCATGCCGGGGTTGGTGGATACGGCGCTTATCTTCCACCAGGCGTCGATCTTTGCTGAAAGGGGATTGGGCCCGACAGTGGCCGCGGCGGCGTTTACTCCAATGGCGCTTGCGGCAGCGGCCTCCGGGTTTACCGGAGGCTTTCTGGTGGACCGCTTTGGTCCACGACCGTTGTACATTGGCGCGCTGCTTGTCCTGCTGATTCCTCCGGTGCTGGTGCAGTTCATATCAACCACTCCGATGGCGTTTGTCTATGGTCTGACTATTGGGGTGGGCAGCGGCATGTCGATGATGGTCTCGCGTATCACCTGAGCCTATTACTACGGCCGCCATGGTCTGGGAAGTGTTCAGGGCTCGGCGATGATGGTGTCTATTATCGGCTCGGCTCTTGGCCCTGTTCTGATGGCCTTTATCCGCGAGCGCTCCAATAGCTACACCCCCAGCCTGGTCTTTATGCTGATCCTCATGCTGGTCGCGCTGGCCATCATGGTTCTGCACCGTCCGCGCAGGTTGGCCGAGTCGTAGCCGCATAACCCGCGCAAAGATGCTACTCTGGCCCGGTAAACATGACGGCGATGAGCGCGCAGCGGGAGGACCGGGCACACCATGATCTTTGGCATTCACGTCGGGCAGCAGAACATCGCGGTTGACGAGCTACGTAAGCTCTGGACCTACGTTGACCAGAACGGTTTCGGCTGGGTCTCGGTCTGGGACCACATGTACTGCCGCACCAACGACGCCGACCCGCATCATGAGGCGGTCGCCTTGATGGCGGCGCTGGCGATGGATACCAAGAACGTCGAGATCGGCAATCTGGTATTCTGTGCGGCCTATCGCAACCCGGGCATCCTGGTGAAGTCGCTCATTACAGTTGACCATCTCAGCGGCGGTCGTGCCAACGCTGGCATCGGCGCGGGCTGGCATGAGCCGGAGTTCAAGGCGTTCGGCATCCCCTTCCTGCCAGTAAAGGGCCGCATGGATATGCTGGAGGAGCACGCCGCGTCCATGAAGAGCTTGCTCAACAACGAAGTCACGAACTATGACGGCGAGCACGTGCAGCTCACCAACGCCTACATGAACCCACGTCCGCTGCGTGACAAGCTGCCGCTCTGGGTCGGTGGGGCAGGTGAAAAGCGCACGCTGCGTATCGCCGCCCGGCATGCAGACGGCTGGAACGCGCCCTATATCGGGCCGGAAGCCTACTCCCACAAGATGAATGTGCTGGACCAGTGGTGTGAGAAAGAAGGCCGCGACCCGGCGGAGATCACCCGCTCGGTCAACCTTGGCTTCTACATGTCGGCTGACGAAGCCGGCGCGAATGCGGCTCGCCAGAAATACTTCGATGATTTTCAAGAGCAGGCTGAGGATCGCAAGGATGGGCACCTGATCGGCTCGCCCCAACAGGTCATCGACCGCATAGGCGAGTTCCAGAGCGCCGGCATCCACCGCATCAACATCGCCTTCCGTCCTCCGGTGGATTGGGATGCGCTGCACACCTTCGTCGAGGAAGTTATGCCGGCCTTCAAGTAGGCGGCTGCACTGCACGCGTCCAGACAAGACCTCGCCTCGTCTGGACGCGTGCGCCGGTTTCTACGTATGGTCCACGTGCAGATCGTCAGTGTCAAAATACGCCGCGAAGCGGGTGATCTGGTCACTGGCATTCCATTGGATGATACTCACACCACGATAGTTCACGGGCTGGTTACCAGGTTTCAGTGTGCCTTCGGACTCCCACTCCAATACCGTCGAGGAGTCTGCTTCAATCACATTGAGGAAGTTGGAGTGGACAGTGTCGAATGTCGATCGGTACTGCTCCCAGAAGCGCTGGGGGCCCTGAGGCCTGGCATGTTGCTTGTTGACATGCGGGTTTGTAATTTCCGCGTCCTCCGCACAGAGTCCGACAATAGGGCCGGTCTCGTTGTTGTCTTCCAACTGGTGCAGGGCGTCAATGAATTGCTGACCGTTCATGGATGCTGACCTCCGGGTCGTGTGCGAGCGGATAACAGTCTGATTCCAAGTGTAACGATTGAGCGCACTTGGGCCGGCAGAGTAGACCCCATGTGCAGGTGGGCTGGTGTCGATGGGCGGGAACCTCTGGAGCGAATCGGCTGTTGACAGTCAGGCACATTGGCGTCATACTGCCCATATCTCAGTTCAGCAGAGTCCGTCGTCACCTTGTCGAGCAATATGGTCGCCATTCTCCACGGGGATCCACGGGCGCACCCAACTGAGTT
>JACCZH010000153.1 GCA_013696045.1 Chloroflexia bacterium | reverse complement strand
GATAGGATGTGTAATTGGCCGGTTCCACGCTCGCTTCGATCCGAGATGAAAGCGATACGCGTGCTGTCCGGTGACCAGCGCGGATGGTTATCTTGCGCGAGCCCGCTCGTCAGCTGGCGTGCCGGTTGACTGCCGTCGGAGGCTGCGAGCCAGATTGCCGAAACCGGGTGTTCATCGCGCTTCGACGCCGGCGCGACGGTAGCCGCTACCCAACGCCCGTCTGGACTAACTTGTGGATCGGAAGCGACGGAGAGATCGACAAGCGTCTCTGGTGTGAGTATCGTAGCCATCTGAACCTCCCCTATGGGTACGGGCTAATAATTGCGACGCCAGTATAGACTTGAATGCCGCAGTTCGGCGGGTGGAGGGACCTGAAATACTCAACGATGCGCAATGATGCCAAGGTGACGCACTCCCAAGACCGTGGACGAGTTTCAGTTGCCAGCGCTCCGAAAACGCGCCAGCGCGGCATCGTTGAAACGTGGACGCGATCCACTCAGTCGTTAAGTGTCGCAATAGCGCGTCTCAGGCATTTCATACATAGCCGCCTGGAACTGGTGTCAATGCTTTTGCTGGCTATATACGTGCCGGTTCTGGTGTTGCAGGTTATGGCAAACGCGCAGATGGTTTCAATGACCTCGCCAACCGTAGTGGAGCGCAACCTGGGTGATCCCGAACGAGGGTTAGAGCGTATTGCCGCCGAGAACTTTACGACCATCGAGCATCTCGACGCGCTGGCAGAAGATTCGGAGACGTCCGACATTCTGCGGCTCGTTTACACGCATACGCCGCTGATCCTGCGCCACAGCGACGTCTTCCCGGCCCGATTCAACACGCCGATTGGACTGTACTACGACGTGACCCAATCAACGTCTGGACCCGCGACAGCGACCACGATTCGGTATTTTTTGTGGTTGGTTGACGAGGCTGGCGGGATGCCGATCGAGAGCCGCCTGGCAAAATTCGGGCATTCGATGGACCGCGAGCTCGTCTACCGGGTGACGCTACTGGGTGACGAGGTAGTAGGGGCATACTTTCAGGCGCCGGGACACAATCATGTCAGCTTTGAATACGACGGTGAAACACGCCCCGTCTTCACAGTGGCCAGCGCCAACAATAACTTCCGGCGGGTGTTTGATCTGGAGCTTGAGCTCTGGGGCCTCGGCTTGCTCGTACCGCTCCCGCGCTATGAAACGATCAACGCTCCCGCCCACGATCCGGATTTCGCCGCGCTCGCAGCGCGAGAGGTGTGGGAGAAATACCAGATCGACTTGCGTAACTACGTGTTCGTCGAGCTCGCTCTTCCAGCGCAAGGCGCGGCGGCGACCATCTCGGTGCGCATCGACGATCGCTGGTATTACCTTCACGAGCAGATCGGCGGCGGTGTGAGACGTCCCGGATACAATCAGGTTGGCGTAAACGTGGGATATTCTGTGCTTCCTGGTGATATTTCCGAGGTCAGGGTGATTGCGTTTTCCGAACAGGAAATAAGCCTCGACTTGCTGCGCGTCTCGATTTATCCACGTTCTTCCGTTTCCGCATGAGGCTATACTCGCTAAGCGATACTTGGAGGAGCGGTGATGACAAGCAGCATTCAGAAACCGAGCAAAAAAGCATTTCAAAAGCGGGTGGATTCCGCGGTAGCTGATACCCATCTGGCGACTGCCCTGACCCGGGCCCTGCCAGAATTCGGCAGGCGCCGGACACGCGCCTTTGCTGGCGGTGACTTCCAGGAGAAACGACGCCGGGTCAGCGCGCTCAAGCGCGACGCAATCGAACGCCTGCCCGAGCTGGTGCAACAGTTTACTGAGGAAGCCGAGGCCGTCGGCGCGGTTGTGTATCTTGCCGAAACACCTGCCGACGCGAACCGCATTATTGCCGGGATCGCGCGACGGCATGAAGCCAAGCTGGTCATCAAGAGCAAGTCGATGGTTAGCGAGGAGATCCATCTTAACCAGGCGCTCGAAGCCGAAGGGCTGCGGGTAGTGGAGACCGACCTTGGCGAGTGGATTATGCAGCTGGCTGGTGAGTCACCCTCGCACCTCATTGCTCCCGCCATCCACAAGACCCGCGAGCAGGTGGCCGAGCTCTTCTCCAAGGAGATTGGCCGCGAGCTACCCGCTGATATTGCGGAGCTGGTGGCTGTCGCTCGCGAGCGCTTGCGTGATGATTTTGTCAACGCCGATATCGGCATCTCCGGAGCCAACGCGGCCATAGCCGATACCGGCACGCTGATGATCGTCAGCAACGAGGGTAACGGCCGTCTGGTGACTACCCTTCCGCCGGTGCATATTGCCTTGCTGGGTGTCGAAAAGATCGTGCCCTCGATGGCTGACGCGACGGCCATTCTGGATGTGCTGCCCCGCTCAGGCACCGGACAGAAAATAACGAGTTATGTCTCGTTTATTACCGGCCCAAGCCGTAGCGCCGACATCGAGCTGGCGCTGGCCGTGGGTGTGCATGGTCCGAAAGAAGTTCACATCGTTCTGCTCGACAACGGCCGCT
>JACCZH010000148.1 GCA_013696045.1 Chloroflexia bacterium | reverse complement strand
GAGGAGCGCCGTCACAAGCGCCGAAACGCTGGCCACAACAACGTTGAATAGCCACTCACCATAGCTGGCGCTTGCTCCTGCTGGACCACGCACATGCAACTCCCCTGAAGCGCCAGACGAAACGCGCCAACACCGCCAGATCCTGGATCTATCACCGGCTGATTGACCATACGCGAACGGCTTGAAATGCGGATGCCAAGTGCCCGGACTGGCCACAGGACCTTGCTCAGCTAGCCTCTTGATTTGACTCCACTACGCCTATTCTTATAGGATAGGTCCTAGAAGTCCACATCTGCCACTCGTGGCCGCGATTGCCCAGAGCGAATTCTGCAAGCAGAAACACGCGACAGGGCCGCCGTGGGCACGGATCATGCAGGCTGAGTGGATGAATACCGGTGTCCTCACACGAGGACCGGAGCGGCAACGGTGCCGACCCGATGCGCACAACGAATGGAGTGGATACGGATGGATCGTACCCAAATCGACGCGTTAATAGCGAAATTTCAGAGTGGAGAGCTCAGCCGCCGCGGATTTATCCGCCAGGCAACCGCTCTCGGTATCTCCGCGGGCGCGGCTGGCATGCTTGTCGGCACGACGGCCGCGCAGGACGCGAGCCCGGCCCCCGGTACCCCGATCAGCGGAGTGCCGGCTAGCCCTGCTGCTGGAGTGGGGGCAGCTCCCGGTGAAGTCGTCTCGATTGCCCCACCCAGCCGTGAAGATGTACTCGCCTCAATTCGCGAGGAGTTCGAGCTGACGGAGCCCGAAGTCACTGGCGGCCAAGTGATCTATGGCAATACCACCGATATCGCCACAATGAACCTCCTGATCTCCTCGGATGTCTACTCGGGCCAGGTCGGCGCGCAGGTCTTCGAGTATCTTGTCAACAGCAGTCCCATCGACGGCGCGTTTATACCAGGCCTTGCCGATACGTGGGATGTGGCCGAGGACGGCCTCACATACACCTTCGAGCTCAACCAAAATGTAACCTGGCACGACGGAACCCCGTTTACCGCGGCTGACGTGATCTTTTCCTTCGACATCACGCTCGCTGAGGACACACTCTCCCCCCGACGTGGCTCCGTGCTGGAAATGCTCGAGTCGTACGAGGCGATCGACGACCACACAGTTCAGCTCGTTTCGCTGGATCGCTTCGCCACCTTCCTCGAAAACACCGTCGGGCTTGTCGCGATTATGCCAATGCACATTTGGCAGGATGTACCGGCCGCTGACTGGGGCTCCGATCCCGGCTCCACGGGACAAGACCCTTCCCGAGTCGTCGGCACCGGCCCAATGACCTTCGTCGAGTGGGTTCCCGAAACCAACGTGCGACTGGCCAAGAATCCCGACTATTGGAATACTCCATATGTCCGGAACTCGGATGAATTCATCTACCGGGTCATACCGGAGGCATCGGCTCTGACCCAAGCGCTGCTGACTGGAGAAGTCGACATCGCTGAAGTCAGCTTTTCAGAGGCGCCAACCCTCACCGATAATCAGGAGATCAGCCTCACCAACTTCGACACAACTGGGGTCAATTGGTACGCGGCCAACCAGGATCCAGCCCGGACTGAGCTCTTCGTCGACCCAAGGGTTCGGCAGGCGCTCATGTACGCCCTCGATCGGAATCTCCTCGCTGAGCAGGTCTACAACGGCTATGCCATCCAGGCGGACGGCACCCAGCCGGTCCTGTCAGTTGCGTACCAACCGGAAGAGATCAACACGGTCTACGACTTCAACGTCGACATGGCCAACCAGTTGATGGAAGAGGCCGGATGGGTGGATGAAGACGGCGACGGCGTCCGCGAAATGAACGGTGTACCGTTCAGCTTCGAATGTCTGTTCTCCGAAGGCGTTGCCACCTATGAGCAGCAGCTTCCTTACATGCAGCAGGCGTGGGCCGAGATCGGCGTGGAAATGCTCCCGACAGCGGTGCCATTCACCTCTCTACTCGACGCAACCGACACCGGTGGCTTCGAAATGGCCGTCTTCGGCTTCAGCTGGAGTATCAACGGTGGTCAGAGAGTTATGTTCGGTTGCGACTTCCTGCCGCCGCAAGGTTTCAACTCGATGCGCTACTGCAACGAGGAGTACGATGCCCTTGCCGCCGAGGCTGAGCGGACGCTCGATCCAGAGGCGCGAGTCGACATCCTGACAGAAGCGTCAAACATCCTCAACGACGATGCGGCCGCTGGGTACATCGTATTCCGACAGACCATCTGGGGTAACCGCAATACGCTTCACAACTTCATTCCGAATGGATACTCCACGCTCTGGAGCCTGCCGTTCGTCTGGACCGAGGTGCAATAGCGATTCTCAATCCGATCCCTGCATGCGCGTATGCCGGCGTTTGGATCGGGAGGGGGCTCCTCGGGGCCTCCTCCCGTCGTTGAATTTTGATCGTCGCCCGATATACTCCCTATCATGAACAACGCCGTTCGTTGTGGGTCAGTTTTCCTTGCAATGTCGGTGAATGACACATAGTTGTCAGGAACGCAGCAATGTCCAAGTACCTTATCCGACGCTTGCTCGGCATGATTCCCCTCCTTCTGGGGATTTCTTTCGTCGTCTATGCCCTCTTGAACCTTGTGCCCGGCAGTCCCACCGATCAGTATGAATTCAATCCGACAATCCGCCCCGAAGATCGTGAGCGCATCATCGAGAATCTCGGATTGAACGACCCATGGTATACGCGGTACTTTACCTGGCTCGGGAACGTCCTTCAGGGTGACCTGGGCAACAGTTTTCTCAACTATGCCCCAGTCGATTCGGCCATCATGAGCGCGCTGCCCAACACACTCATCCTCAGCGTGACGTCGCTGCTGTTCGCATTGGCCTTGTCGGTGCCCTTGGGTATTATCTCGGCGGTCAAGCTGAACAGCTTCTTCGATAGAGCCGTCACCATTATCAGCACAGCGTTCTTTTCAATTCCTTCGATTTGGCTGGGGCTCCTCCTCATTATCATGTTCTCGGTGCAATTCCAAAGTTGGGGTTTTCCGTCTCTGCCGACTGGAGGAGTTCGGGACTTGCGAGGCGATT
Organism: Chloroflexia bacterium; assembly: GCA_013696045.1. Lineage (GTDB taxonomy): Bacteria > Chloroflexota > Chloroflexia > Thermomicrobiales > CFX8 > JACCZH01. The sequence continues at coordinate 2,319 of JACCZH010000148.1, read as the reverse complement.
CGGGCTTTTTGGACAGGGTAGAGCACATTATTCTTCCAGCCTTCACACTGGGTATTGTGCAGCTCGCTGGATGGACCCGATACGTCCGCTCCTCCATGCTTGAGGTGATCCGGCAGGATTTCATCCGGACGGCCCAGGCCAAGGGCCTAAAGGAACGGGCCGTGCTTCTGGGTCATGCCTTTCGAAATGCCATGCTGCCACTCGTCACCCTCGTTGGCTTGACGATTCCTGATCTGTTCGGCGGCGCGCTCATTGTCGAAAATGTCTTCTCGTACCCCGGAATCGGACGGCTTACAGTGCAATCTCTCAGCGCCAGCGACTACTCCGTGGCCATGGCCGCGATCATGATCCTGGCGTTCCTCACCGTGATAGGGAACCTCGTGGCAGATGTTCTCTATGGTGTGATGGATCCCCGCGTTCGATTCGACTAACGCTGGTGGAGAAAGGATAGATTCATGGCACAGCAATCTGAAACCGCAAGCGCCAGCCTTTCGACGATAGAATCCGAAAATCGTGGAACCATGCTGGATCGTTCTCAACTTCATTCAACCCCGGGATTCTACCGGCGTGCCTGGCGAAGATTTCGTAAAGACAAGGTGGCAATGGCGGCCTTCGCCCTGGCCATCTTCATTCTGATCTTCTCGTTTGGCGCTCCGGTCGTCTCTCTTATGACCGGCTACGACTTTGCACGCGGCGATCTTACCAAGACGTTACTGGGCCCTGGGGAACAGGGGCATCTCCTCGGCACTGATGCAAACGGCCGCGATATCCTTACCAGGCTCGCCTATGGCGGCCGGGTCTCGATGATGGTCTCCGTGCTTGCCGTGATCTCGGCCCTGACCATCGGCGCTTCTGTCGGTTCGATTGCTGGTTACTACGGTGGCTTCATCGACTCTGTGCTCATGAGGTTCGTCGATGTCATCATTTCGATTCCAGGCATCACGATCCTGCTGCTGCTCAGCGTATGGTTCAGACCCGGGCCGGTAGGATTGGCCTTTGTCATCGCAGCGTTGGCCTGGACAGGCATCGCTAGGCTGGTGCGAGGCGAAGTGCTGACGCTAAAGAATCGGGACTACATCGATGCCGCCCGCGTCACGGGAGCATCGAACTCCAGGATCATCTTTCGCCAGATATTCCCTAACGTGCTTTCGATCGTCATTGTCTGGATGTCCCTGGCGCTGCCGTCACTCATCCTGTACGAAGCAACGCTGTCCTACCTTGGGTTCGGCGTCCGGATTCCACAACCGTCCTGGGGAAACATGCTCGACGAGGCCAAGGAGTTCTATCGAACATCGTGGACGTACGTGTTCATCCCTGGGTTTGCGATTTACATGGCCGCGCTCTCCTTCAACCTTATAGGCAACGGCCTGCGGGATGCGCTGGATCCCCGCCTCAACTCCTGAGTCCTGTACACTCGTGGGTAGTGGAAAGACAAATGGCGGTGGGAAGCTACTCCCACCGCCATTTCCATGGTCGTATCGGCGTGCCTCCAGGCGAGGCCAAATGAGCGAGACACCGACATGAACTGTCCAAATTGTGGGCACAAGAACCAGGAGAACGACAAGTTCTGCTCCAGCTGTGGGACACGATTGCGTGACGACATGGACATCCCTCGGCAGTACGCGCCCGAACCAGAATCAGCGCCCACTGCCGCGCAATCCCCAACATCTCCGTCTTCAGCGCAAGACTCTATTCCAAAAAGACCCTCTGATCCCGAGTGGCGCATGTCTTCCTTGCCGCCCGAGGAACCGCCCAAACGCCGCGTCTGGCTCTGGGTGCTGGTCGGCATTCTCCTGTTCTGCGTGTTGCTGGTCTGCGGACTCGGCGTGTTCCTGACCACGGGCACCGGCCAGAACCTGCTGGACGACCTCGCCACCCGAGCCGCCACCGTCACCACCAGCGGCACACCGTAACGACGAGTCTGTATGGGCGTTTGGCAAACCTGAGGCGTAGTGGCCGATCCTGTATCGGCCCGGCGTTGCATCACATGGGTCCGGCCTATGTGACATGCGCTGGAACTACGTCTTATCCCAAGTCCAGTTGATCAGGTCACGGAACACCGTAGGGGCGAGTTCCGTCAGGAATACTCGCCCGGTTCGCCGCTTGCGGCGGACAAGGCGCACGCTTCGCGCAGATACTTCGCTGCGCTCAGCACAGGCTCTGGGCGAATATCCCTGGAGGGAAGTCGCCCCTACGCGTCCCACCGCATTCGCTGCGGTACCTCATTGGTTATTCCGACTCGGAATTACATGAAACCCGTAAACCTTCTCACAACCCAAGTAGGCCTGCGACAGACGTAATGAAGGGACCGCTCCATTT
>JACCZH010000122.1 GCA_013696045.1 Chloroflexia bacterium | reverse complement strand
CTGGTAATGATACCTTCAGCGAAGAGGAACCCAATGGCCAACTCAAAGTCAGCGCCGGGTGTTCGCATGGTGACGGCGATGCTTTTTTCGACGAGGGCGTCATCCTCCCACCAGCGCAGTCGAATCTCTAACGGTTCCTCCACCGCCAGGACATCCGTCTCCCTGCACCACGCATCCCTGGTTACTCGTATCACGTTTTGCTGGTTGCGAACCGGGGATCTATGAGGTTCCAACGGACTCCTCAACTCCCGTGTCCCTGGCGCGGTTCTGGACGAACTGCCAGCCGAAGCGGCCCTTGATGCACAAGTTTCCATTGGTAACATCGTGGTCCATTGGCGAGGTGACCTTGACTATGCGATTGTCCTGCACATGCAGGCGTAAGGTGCATCCGACACCACAATATGGGCAAATCGTGTCGGTTTCGGTCTGACGTTCTTCGTCCCAGGTCTCCGCCTGGCGCATGTCATATTCGCTCTTGAATATCAGCGCTCCAGTAGGGCAGACTGCGATGCAGTTTCCACAATAGACGCACGCGGAATCCGGCAGCGGGGCGGCGAACTCAGTGGAGATGTGCGCGTCAAATCCGCGTCCGGCCACGGCAATGGCAAAGGTGTTCTGGGCATCGACTCCGCATGCCTCGACGCACTTGTAGCAGAGGATGCAGCGCGAGTAATCACGGATGTAGAGCTCGTTATCGATCTTGGGTGGCTGAGCGACGGTGGCGGCGTAGCCATTCGTAGTGGGTATATGATGACCAGCCTGAGTATGATCGCGATGGACGGCGCCGTCACTCGTGTCCGGCGGCCCGAAACGCTCTGGACGCGCATCGTAATGGTCCAGGTAGCCTTGCACCTCGTCAGGCGCGTATGAGAGGTCGACCGAGGACGCAAGGAGCTCTAGCACTAGTTTCCGGCTGTGGCGCACTCGCTCGCTATCAGTCCAGATCACCATATCCGGCTCAACTTTTCGCGCGCAGGCCGGAACAAGGGCACGCGAGCCTTCCATCTCGACCACGCAGACCCGGCACGCATTCACCGGAGTGAGCGTCTGCTCATAACAGAGCGTTGGTGTGCCAATACCAACCTCCTGGCAGGCTTTCATGATGGTGGAACCTTCCGGGACTCTGACGTGTTGGCCATCAACCGTGAGATCGACCGTTCGGTTCGTTTTCAAATGGAGCCGGTGGGTTGTTGCCGCTACTGTCATTGTGCTCTCTTACTGTCGAATAGATGGAGCTTGCTGATTGCCGATTGCACCGCGATAGATGCTGTGTGGCCCAGCCCACAGATCGATGCGTCGCGCATCACCAGTTCAAGCTCGCTGATAAGCGCTAACTCCTGATCAACCGAGCCAAGCGGTACTCCAGCGGACAACCGGCGCAAGGCCTCTTCCTGCCGGACCGTACCAACGCGGCAAGGAACGCACTGGCCGCATGATTCATCCCGAAAGAAGGCAGCGATACGCAGAACAATGTCAGCCATGTCAATCGTGTCGTCGAAGGGCATAATGACCGCTGACCCCAGAGCTGCCCCGATGGCACGGGTTCCTTCGAAGGTAAGCTCGACGTCGAGGTCTTCGGTAGTCACAAAGCTTCCGGCGGCGCCGCCCAACAACAACGCTTGCAGCGGACGCCCGTCGCGGACGCCCCCCGCGAGATCGAGGACCTCCCGTAGCGTGACACCAAATGGAAGCTCATACACCCCGGGCCGTTCGACACAACCGGACACGCAAAACAGTTTAGTGCCGGTCGATTGCTCGGTTCCTACTGACGCAAATGCCGGTCCCCCCTGGATGAGAATCTCCGGCAGATTCATGAGTGTCTCGACATTGTTAACCATCGTGGGTTTGCCAAAAAGACCGACCATGGTTGGGAACGGTGGTTTGTTACGCGGCTCACCGCGGAAGCCCTCGATGGAGTTGAACAGAGCGGTCTCTTCACCGCAGATGTAGGCTCCCGCGCCGCGGCGAACGTCGATGTCAAAGTGGTAGCCTTCGCCCATAATGTCCGCGCCGAGAAAGTTCCGCCGCCGGGCGGCGTCGATGGCATGCCGCACTCGAGCCAGCGCCAGGGGATACTCGCCGCGAAGGTAGATGTAGCCTTGTTCGCATCCGGCCGCGTAGCCCGCGATCGTCATGGCTTCGACCAGCGCGAACGGGTCGTTCTCCATCAGAATACGATCTTTGAAAGTTCCTGGCTCTGATTCGTCAGCGTTGCAAATGAGATAATGCGGGCGCGCCGGCGCACGCGCGACGTCCTGCAATTTCCGTCCGGTGGGGAATGCGGCTCCGCCACGACCCTGCAGGCGCGAGTCGAGAACCTCACGTATAACCCCATCAGGACCCAGGTCGAATGCGCGCCGTAAAGCTTCATAGCCGCCGCTCGCCCGGTAGGCGTCGATACTCTCAGGGTCGACGCGCCCGGCTCGTTTGAGAAGACGAAGGCCTTTGGCGCATTCGGGATCAAGTGTCTGCGGCGCATGCAGCGAGCCGTTGAGTTCTTGCGGGTTCGGCTCTACCTTTCGCGCGTCACCAGTCAACCTGGTTAACACAGCCGAGGCATCTGCGGGGGCGATAACCTCATCAGTCTGATTAGTGCCAGCGCGCTGCAGAAGAACCGCTGGAGCGCATTCGCAAAGGCCGAGACACGGGCTGCGATGCCAGGTTGCCCTGCCGTCGGGAGTTGCTTTCCCAGCCGGTCCGATACGGCTCTCAAGCTCAGCGAAGACCTCGCGCGCGCCGCTCATACGGCAGGCAATGTCGTCGCAGACGTGCGCGATCATGGGAGGGACAGGCGCCATCTGGAATAGCGCATAAAAGGTGGCTACGCCGTATGCGTCGGCTGGGGGCACGTCGAGGCTCTGGCAAATATAGTTCAGTCCACCCGGACTTATGAACCCGGTCGCGTCACGGACGGCGTGCAGCGCCGGTAACAGGAGGTGGCGGTGGCCTCTTGACTCGTGGCCAGCCGCGCCGAAGTAGGCGTCCGCTGGGGCTTCATGCGGCGTTCCGCGCCAGTCAGTCTGGGGCGCACCCAGAAGACTGTCGACGGCATCGCGCTCCTCGGCGCTCGGTGTCGCGTTCTGGATCAAGCGCAGATCCACTAGCTCTCCCCACCCGCCACAGCGGCTACTTCAACAGTTTTCGCCGCTTCAACGTTCAGTTTCTCAACACGGATCGCGGCTGCTTTAAATTCGGCCGTCCCCGATTTCGGATCGGTCGCGTCAATAGTAAGCAGATTGGTGGCAACGTCATCCTGGAAGTGCAAAGTCATAAACGTTAGCCCAGGGCGCAAAATCGGGTCGTATCGCACAACGACTTCCACCTCTCCGCGACGCGATACCACGCGCACTCGCTCGCCGTCAGAAATCCCCCAGCTTCGTCCGTCGTCCGGATGAATGTCGAGCGACTCGCCGCGACGCAATGGGGATGTGTATCCGCTCGTTTGCACGCCGGTGTTAAAAGACTCGAGCCGCCGACCCGTCGTTAGCCTGACCGGGAAATCATCGGTTAGCTTGTCGATCGGCGGGTCGTGCTCAACAGCATGGAATGGTGCCAGAGGACCACCCACAGGATGCTGCCACAGCCACCCATGGAGAAATTTACTGTCCGGCTCGACTTCGGAGGGACACGGCCAGTGCAGACCGCCTTCGGCTTCGAGTCGCTGGTAGCTCATTCCCTGATGCCACGAGGACAGGCTGCGTAGCTCATCCCAGATTTCTTCGGCGGAAGGGTGTCCCCAATCATGACCGAGCCGGAAGGCCATCTCGCATAAGATCTCGATGTCATCCTTCGCGCCAGGTGGTGGATCCAGCGCTTTGCGCACGCGCTGCACGCGACGCTCGGAGTTGGTGACGGTTCCTTCTGATTCACACCAGGAGGCGGCGGCCGGAAACACGACATCTGCGAGCTCGGCCGTCTTAGTCAGGAACATGTCCTGGACAACCAGACACTCGAGCCCGGAGAGCAGCCGGATCGCACGATCCATCTCAGCCTCGGATTGCGCCGGGTTCTCGCCAACAATATAGACCACGGTCATAGCACCGTGTTCCATCGCGTCAAACATCTCTGTCAGGTGCATGCCGGGTTTCGCCTGGATGGACACGCCATACGCGCGCTCAAACGGCTCACGCTGCTCGGCAATCTCAACGTCGTTGCCGCCTGGCAGGCGATTCGGAATGGCGCCCATGTCGCCACCTCCCTGGACGTTGTTCTGTCCACGCAGTGGACAGAGCCCGGAACCGTAGCGGCCAACGTGCCCTGTCAGCAGTGACAGGTTGATCAGCGCGAGGACGTTGTCAACGGCATTGTGATGCTCGGTGATGCCGAGGGTCCAGCAGAGCTGCGCGCGGTCGGCGCGCGCATAGGCATGAGCCAGCTCGCGGATCGCTTGCGCCGGGACGCCTGTCTCGCGCTCAGCGTATTCCAGGGTATACGACTCGACGCCAGCTTTATACTCCTGGAAGTTCAAGGTCGAATGTTCGATGAAAGCATGATTGCAGAGTCCCGCCTCGATGATCTCGCGTCCAATGGCGTTCGCCAGCGCAATGTCAGAGCCGACGTCCAAACCGAGCCAGCCATCGGCCCACTGCGCTGAACTTGTGCGGCGCGGATCCACCACGTAGAGGCGCGCGCCGTTGTGAATGGCTTTGAGCACGTGCAGAAAAAAGATGGGATGCGTCTCACGCGCGTTCGAACCCCACAGAATAATGAGATCGGTATTCTCAACCTCCTCATACGAGCTCGTGCCGCCTCCCGCCCCGAATACTGTCGTCAGACCGACGACGCTGGGAGCGTGTCAGGTGCGGTTACAGGAATCGACGTTGTTTGAGCCGATAACCTGACGCGTGAACTTCTGTGTCAGATAGTTGACCTCGTTGTTGGCTTTGGAGCATGAAAACAGACCAAACGTGTTGGGGCCGTGACGGTCGACAGCGGCACGAAAGCCACTTGCGGCCCGGTCGAGCGCTTCGTCCCAGGTTGCGGGCCGCAGCGCATCATTCTCGCGCACCAGCGGTTGCGTCAGGCGAGTGTAATGTTTAGGCATTTTATGCTCCAATTCCGGCTGCGGGCGTCGCCGCCCTGGCAGCGACTCGCTTGCACATAAAACAGGCTCCCGTAACCTGTGTCGTTTTCTGATCTTTAGCATAACGCGGCGGATAATGCGACGCAATTGCCTGTTCACAACGCCGCGAATGGCGTCAAGGCCGGTCAGCCGGTACGATGTCACCCGTTAACGATAATCCGTTCCGAGGCTTCCCAGACACGGTTTAGTACCGGCACCGCTTCCTGGGGGTTCATAACCCGTGGTCGATGCTCGTTTTCAATGACGATTGGTACCAGGTCGATAGATAGAACATCAGCGCCTTTCATCCAGATGTGCGCGATCATCCCTTGAGTCGTTTCGACCGACCAGGACTGGTCGAAGATGAAGTTGCCCAGAGAATAGACTATCGCCTTGCCGCGGTAGGTCTCCACAGCCTGCACCCAGTGAGGATGCGAGCCCATTACCAGCGACGCTCCGTGGTCGATGGCGAGCTGCGCAAAATAGCGCTGCTCCTCGGATGGGTCCGCAACGTATTCAACGCCCCAGTGGAAATAGGGAATAACCACGTGCCCAGCGGCCAGCTCGCGTTCGATGTCCTGGACTACGTAGTCAGTCTCCAGCGGCATGGTTCCGGCATTATCGGGCCCGGCGCCGTCGTAGTCGTCGCTGATGCCATTGTAGCCCAGGAACGCGTAGGTTACGCCATTTTTCTCGACGACCACTGCCCGGCGGGCCTCATCCAGATTGTGTCCCATGCCGAAATGCTTGATGCCGGCCTCGTCCAGCACAGCGGAGGTGTCGTTCATCCCACCGGACCCGAAGTTGAACGAGTGATTGTTTGCTCTACTGAGAACGTCGATCTGGGCCAGCTTCAAGCCTTCGACGGCTTCCGTCCACGTTTTGAACGAGAAGGTCTGCGGATCCTCGGGCTGGGGGTAATTGTCGGAAAGAGCGCACTCCAGGTTGCCGATTGTAAGATCGGCCCAGGTAAGCTCGGGATGAATGTTCCAGAAAGACGCGGCAAAGTCGCCGATATCTTCCAGCCGCCGGTGGACAAAGCGTCCAAAGATGATGTCACCCACCCATGTCATTGAAACCGGGTCTGGGCCAGCACCCCGGGTGCGAAGCAGATGAAAATGCTCGGGCGAGCGCGGGTTGACATCAATCGTTGTTCGCAGCGGGTTTGAGGCGTCTGGATGGATCAGATAATCCGTATGATCCACCCGCAAGCGACGGAATCGAAAATTCACCTGCTCGCGGGGCAGGAGTGCGATGGCCCCAGACTGAAAGTGCAGAAATCCTTCGAGGTCATCGAGATGTTCAATATTCACATCGATGCGGTCGAGTGGGAGTGGTCCGGTTGAGCCTTCGACGCTTACTCGCTGGATCGGGCGCGATTCCGGCTCCCCGAGCTCGTTCCAGTTTGTGATCTCGCCATTCCAGACCTTCAACAGATTCTTGTGGGAGATCTCCGTCATCTGTAACCGGCGGGACACAATGGGAATGAAGTCAACTGTGACAGACGCCGATCCACGGATGGTCTCCGACGCGCCGCTGGATGACTCATCGACAGTTGGCACCGGGGGCGTTGGAAATGGGGCGCCGACCTCCCCACTTCTGGGGTCTGTCTGGGCAGGCGCTAGACCAGGCGCCGTGTTTGCCGCTGCCGCGGGGTTCTCAGCCGTGACGCTGGGTGTTGGCGAAGGATCAGCGGCGCCGCTGCTATATGGTTCGGCCATATGGTCTTCAGCCGGACCGCTACAGGCCGCCAACAGGCCAGCGAACCCAGCGCCGGCCCCGGCGAGAAATCGGCGCCGGCTTAATCTGGAACGCATGGTGGCCGATCGCCGCACTGGCACAAACTCCATCATTGGAACGTCGTCATGACACTGGGCCAAAAGTGTACCGTGTTAGCCCATATACCCGTCAGCCATCAGCATCTCGGCATTGAGGATCGATGCACCGGCCGCGCCACGGATCGTGTTGTGCCCGAGCACCACGAACTTGATACCGAAGATCGGGCACTCTCGAACGCGGCCGACAACCGATGCCATGCCGTTAGCCGCGTCGCGATCGAGCGCGGGTTGCGGACGATCGGGCTGGTCGCGAACGATGATCGGCGCTTCCGGGGCGGAAGGTAGCCCCAGCTCCTGCGGGCGTCCCCGGAAGCTGCGCAACGCCTCAACGACCTCCTCTGGACCGGCCTGCTTGCGAAGCTTAACGTTGACTGTTTCGAGATGGCCATGGCGCACCGGCACCCGGTTACATTGCGCGCTCATCTGGATATCGGCGTACTGGAACGCGTTGCCATTGAAGCTTCCAAGAAGCTTCCTGGTCTCGATCTCCATCTTCTCCTCTTCGTCGCCAATGTACGGCACAACGTTGTCAATCATGTCGAGCGAAGGCACACCGGGATAACCTGCTCCAGACACAGCCTGCATCGTCGTGACCATGCACTGCTCGATGCCGAATGCGTCCCAGATTGGTTTGAGCGCCAGGACCAGATGGATGGTTGAACAATTAGGATTAGTGACCACAAATCCCTTCGCGAAACCGCGGTTCTTCTGCTGGACCTGAATCGCTTTCGAATGATCGGAATTAACCTCTGGGATCATCAGCGGCACATCGTCGTCCATGCGGTTGTCACGAGCGTTGGAGAAGACGTAATGGCCCTCGGACGCCAGCTTGAGCTCGGTTTCACGGGCGACACCCCCCGGGAGTGAGCAGAAGACGATCGGGCTGTGCACCGGTTCCTCTGGGTGTTTTAGGATCATGTTGGAGACCCTGGTTGGCGGCGCATCGCTTAAACGCCAGTCGGCGGCCTCATTGTAGGACTTGCCGGCACTGCGCTCGCTGCCAACAACTTCGGACAGCTGGAAGTTGGGGTGACCTTCCAGTAACTGGATATAGCGTTGCCCCACGCTGCCGGTCGCGCCCAGAACTGCAACGTCTTGTTTCTCAGCCATGGTGGATCCTCCTATATTCACTGTCCCGAGAACGAATCAGGACATAAAAAAACAGGAGCTTTCTTGCTCCTGCCGCCAGTGCCTCATCACGCTTCTGGAAGCAATCAACGCTCCCGTCCGCGTGACGCCGCACCGGCGTCCGCGGTAGTGGTAATGCTGATTGTGCTGTTGAGTTGGCCCACTGCCATCGTTCGTGCCCTTGCCTGTTTGCGTCTTACGGTCGGATTCCGGTAGATTGTCGGGACGATAACAGGAGTGGGGACGTGAGTCAAGCCGGAGGAAGAATGAGCGAACAAGTAGGGGTGGCAGTACTTGGGCTAGGAACGATTGGCGGCGAAGTGGCGCGAACCATTGTGGCGGACGATCGATTGCGCCTCGTCGCGGCGCTGGCGCGTCGTCTGGAGTCGGCTAACCGAGCTGGAATAGATCCATCGTTGTTTGGGGTAGACGGGGCTGCAATCGTTGACAACCCGGATGTCCAGGTCGTGGTCGAGGTGCTGGGTGGTGAGCAGCCAGCGGCCGACCTGATGATCCGTGCGCTAGCCAACGGCAAACATGTCGTGACGGCCAACAAGGAGGCGGTCTCAAAGAACCTGCCGGCTATTCTGGCTGCTGCGCGTGACGGCGACGCGGCATTTCTGTGTGAGGCCAGTGTTGGCGGCGGCATCCCGCTCTTCGTCAGCCTGAAGCAGATCATGGAGACCAACCGGATCGAGCGGATTCGAGGCATTGTCAACGGGACGACCAACTACATTCTCTGGAAGATGGAGACCGAAGGCACGGCCTACGCTGACGCTCTGGCGCAGGCGCAAGAGCTTGGCTACGCCGAACCGGACCCAACCGCCGACGTCGAGGGGTTTGATTCGAGCTACAAGCTGGCAATTCTGGCGTCGTTGATCTCGGGCCGGCATGTTCGCCCCGAGGAGATTGACCGCACCGGGATCAGCACTGTGACTGCCGAAGATATCGAAGAGGCCAAGCTAAAGGGTGGAACCGTGCGCCTGATCGCATCCGCTGAAAGAGCAGGCGACAACCTTTTGCTGCGTGTGGCCCCAACGTTTGTGTCGGGAGACGATCTCTTCTCGCTGGTGTCCGCTAACTACAATGCGGTCGAGATCGTGGGCGACAATGTTGGACCGGTAATGCTGCACGGGCAGGGCGCCGGCCCGAAGCCGACGGCCAGCGCGATTCTCTCGGACGTGTTCGAGGCTATCCGCTCTGGGAGTGCGGCGACGCCGAAGGTGATGCTGTAGATCCGCTGTTCTCGTAGCGGCGCAATAGCACAACGACACGCTACGCCATGAGGAGTGTCATCCTGAGCGAAACGAAGTGAAGTCGAATGGATCTGTTCAATATCCCATGTGCCATGGCTGATCCATTCCACTACGCTTCGCTCCGGTCAGGATGACTATCTAACTTCGTTGCTCCGTCATCAGATCTCTCGCGGAAATCTTCGGACGGGCGCTTACATCAACCCCGGGATCTTCATTCCACCAGTGAGCGCGCCCATCTTCTCGGCGGAGAGCTCTTCGGCGTTGTTCATGGCGTCCTGGACGGCGGCGAGGACCATGTCTTCGAGCATCTCGACGTCGGCTGGATCGACGGCGTCCGGGGAGATCTTAATGCCGTGCATCTGGCGTAGACCGTTGACCTGGGCGGTGACCATGCCACCGCCGGCGGAGCCCTCAACGATCGTTTCGCCGAGCTCTTCCTGAATCTTCTGCATGCGGTTTTGCATTTCCATAATCATACGTGGGTTGATATTCACCGGGGATTCTCCTTACGTGTTGAGGACGGCTCGATACGGAGTCATCATGCGATTATAGCAACGGAGGATGATCTCATCGCGCGGCGGCGCGGGATTTCCAGCTCTCGACACGTTCCAGGAGCGCGCGGGCGTTGGCGCGGGACTCGGCGCTAACCGGCAAGCCGTCGAACATCATGGCCAGTTCGTCGGTCCGCTCGTTGCCCTCCATAATGGCCGAGGTTGTCTCGGTGCGCCCGCCGCTTTCATTCTTCAGCATCGCGACATGGCGGTCGGCGAAGGCAGCAATCTGGGGCAGATGCGAGATGACGATCACCTGGTGCGCGCTGGTCAATCCCCAGAGTTTTTCACCGACAACCTGGCCGCTGCGGCCACCCACACCGACGTCGATTTCGTCAAAGACGAGGGTTGGCGTTTCGTCAGCGTCCGAGAGGATGGATTTCAGCGCGAGCATGAGGCGTGCCGTCTCGCCGCCGGACGCTACCCGCGCCAGCGGACGGAGTTCCTCCCCAGCGTTGGCTGCCAGATAGAAGCTGACCCGGTCGATTCCGGTTGAATCGACGGCGACCGCCTCGCCGTCGATCCGCAGACCGTCGTCGTCCGGCTGGTAGGTAAACCGGACCTCAAAATCCGCCCGCCCCATATTCAGCTCGTGGATGGTCTGCTCCACGCGGGTTGCCAGGTCTTTGGCGGCTTCCTGGCGGCGGGATGAAAGTCGCAGGGCGACAGCCGTCAGGGTTTCTCGTGCGGTGGCCTCTTCCCGGCGTAGCGTATCGAGGTCATGAACCTCGGATTCCAGGCTTTCGATTTCTACCTGAATCTCGTCTCCATAGGCGATGATCGCGATAATGTCCGGCCCATACTTCCGTTTCATGCCGCGAATAAGCTCAAGCCGCTCGTCAATCTCGCTGAGACGATCGGGCTCGAACTGAAGCACCTCGGCGTAGTCACGCAACTCAGATGTAACCTCTTCGAGGAGGAAGAGCGCGTCACGAACCCGGCTGGCCATGCTCTCGACTCCCCGATCGAGCTCCACGATAGCGTCGATAGCTGCCTCCGCGGTTCGCACTCGATCGAGCCCGCCGCTCTCTGTCAATGTCTCGGTTGCTGCCCCGTCCAGCGCTGTATACGCTTCGGCGGCTGTCTGGGCAAGCCGCTCGGCGTTGGCGAGCCGTGAGCGTTCCTGGCGCAGCAGTTCATCCTCGCCGGGTTGGAGATTTGCCTCGAAGATTTCCTCGGATTGAAAACGCAGGGCGTCGAGACGCTGGGCGCGAACGCGTTGCTCCTCGTCAAACCTGGCCAGCCGTTGTCGAATAACGTTCCAGGCACGGTAGTCGGACGCAAGCTGGTGTCGCAACCCGAGCACGCCAGCAAAGCGATCGAGCAGGTCCAGTTGTGCACTGCTCCTCAGCAGTGAGAGATGGTCACTCTGACCGTGAATGTCGACCAGTATCTCTCCAAGTTGCGTCAGCGCGGCGGCGGTCAAGGCGCGGCCATTTACACGAGCAGTTGAGCGCCCGCTGGTATTGATATCGCGGCTCAACACCAAGGGATCGTCAGCGCCAACCTCAACTCCGACCTCTGACAGAGTGGCCCGTACGGCGGCCAGCGTTGGCATATTCGCAAGATCGAAGACAGCCTCGACGTAGGCGGATCGCTCCCCGGTGCGCACGAACTCCGAAGACGTCCGGGCGCCCAGGACCGCGCCCAGTGCATCGATGACGATCGACTTGCCCGCGCCGGTTTCGCCCGTCAGAGCGTTGAAGCCGGCGACGAACTCGATTCTGGTGTCACGGATGACTGCGAAGTTACGAATCGTGAGTTCTGCCAGCATCTCCGCTATTTCGTGTTTAGGCGGGATCATCCCGTTTCAAGAATCTTGCCGTGGTATTCAGTAGTGGCGCAACGTCCCTTAGAAGTATCGTTCCCACTGAGTTTACCGTAGAAATTGCCGTCTGAATGGCGCTCTGCCAAGAGCGAACGTACAATAGAATCGCCCGCACCGTTGGATCGGCCGGGCGAGTGGCGCCGACTGAATAGGAGTCGAACGCAATGTCAAGTGTACCGGAAGACCCGTTTCAGATCCCCGGCTTTGACGCGCTGTGTAGGCATCGCGAAGAGTTGATCATTAGTATGTACAAGCGTTCGGGGGCATTCTGGGAATCGATCAGTGAACTCCGCCGGAAATGGGGCATCAGCCCACAGCGAAAAGTGCCACATCTCGACTCACTCGAACATGAGTTGCAGTTTCATCCCCGCTTAGATCCATGGGCTCTAGATGAATGTGTCGACAATGTTGACCTCTCGGTACCTGTGTCCGGTACGAAAGTGGGTGTACCTGACACCCCCACCCCTGGATACCCGTTATGCGGTCCGCAGCCAGATGACGATGGTAATCGCGAGCTGACAAGTGAGTGGTACAGCGACCGATCTAATCTTCTCCGTGAGTCTGTACCGCGTGAACTGCGTCAATACCGTGCTTATCAGGATGACTACTGGCTGACTTTTATCGGGGGTTGCCTTCTATACGATCCTCCGGCGGATGCGCTATGGGACTTCTTCGTTAGCATGCCTCTCATGAATCCATACAGAATAGTCCGTCCGATCGTGTCGCTCAATGACACATGGGACGTTGAACATGCCACTTCCGCCTACTATGAAGCGCTCCTCAAGGAAATCGGGGAACAACTTAAACCCCATGGCTTCAACATTGGAGACCTTCGTATGGAGGCACTGATCCGTAATTCTGATATTGGCAACGCGAAGCAAAGGTATCTCGAACGGTCTGAGACCACTGACTATATCGTTGTACGCTCGGACACAAAGCGAGAAGAGGTACTGGATGCATATAACCAGATAGCTTCTACCCTGCCAGAGGCCACCAGCCTCCGGAAAAGAGGCCGGCCGCGTGTTTCCAGGCTGAAAGCTGTTCAAGTTGCGGTCCTGCACGATGAATTTCGCATCAGCCAGAGAAAGCTCGCCGAGGCTGCTGATCTTCCACTCTCAAAGGGTGCTGAGATTAGAGACGATAAATACGTTCAGCGCTCGGGCACGGTGCAATACTATGTCAAGATTGGGCGGGAAATCCTGGCGCAGAAATAATCCGAAGATTTCCCGTGCATGTACTAGTGGCCGAGTCCTTCTTAGGATGCAAGTAGCTCATAGTGGAGCAACGCGCAACTAAGGAGGACTTGCTATGTCCACAACGGTTTCGCCTCGCGTTTACACAGTTCGAGAAGCTGCTCA
>JACCZH010000106.1 GCA_013696045.1 Chloroflexia bacterium | reverse complement strand
GCGTCGGGGTTATGAAAATGGCGAACGACCCGATGCCGCGGCCGAAGACGACGGCGGCCCGGCTGGCGGGTGTCAGGAAGAGCGAGTTAAGCGTGCCCTCGTTGCGTTCCATCTCGATGGCGTAGCCGCTGGCCCAGAGGGTGGAACCCCATAGCACCGCACCGATGGTCCCAACAAAAAGGAAGCCTTCGACATTCACACCTCCAACAACCGCGCGGCCGGAAACCTGGTAGGCCAGCAGCAGGATGGCGTAGTAGAGTAGCGGATAGACCGGCCAGCGGATGATCTCAATGACGTAGGCTCGCACTCGCTCCACTTCGGCCCAGGCAGTTGCGACGAGGACGGTAACGAAGCTCGTGACGCGTCCAACCGAAGCCGCCGGTCTGTATTCCGTAGGCTGTTGCATCACTCGGCTCCGCTCGTGAGGGCCAGGAACGCGTCCTCCAGTGTCGGGTCGACGGCCTGGATCGACTCGATCCGGGAGCCCTGTCTCTGCAGCACCCGCACCGCTTCATCCAGAATCGAGCCATTCTGGTCGCAGCGCATGGTGAAAGTGGTTTCGTTGATTCCGGATTCCTGAAGCTCAACAGCCCGAACCGACGGCAAGCGGCGCAGTTCATCGGTCACCACGCCGTTGTGGCTACCGCGGACTCTGACAACGTAGCGCTGCTCGCCGCCGACGCGGCGCTTGATCCCGGCGGGGGTGTCTTCGACCAGGATCAGTCCTTTGTCAATGATGGCGATGCGAGCGCAGAGCTCGTCCGCTTCGTGCAGGTAGTGAGTCGTCAACAGAACGGTATGCGCCGGCACGAGCTGGGAAATGACCTTGCGGATCGTCACCGCCGCCGCAGGGTCGAGCCCAATGGTGGGCTCGTCGAGGAAGATGACCGGTGGGTTGTGCAATAGTGCCTTAGCGAGATGTACCCGCTGTTTCATGCCGCGTGAGAAGCCCTCAACGCGGTGACCGGCGCGATGGCCGAGATCCACCATCTCCAGCATCTCGTCAACCCGCTTGGCGATAGTGTCTCGCGGCATTCCGTATAGATGCCCGAAATAGGTCAGGTTGTCACGGGCGGTGAGCTTGCCGTAGAGTCCCCGGTCACCGCCCAGTACGACCCCGAGCCGCTTGCGCACCTCGCGCTCCTGAGTGGCGACATCGTAGCCGGCCACCAGCGCCTGTCCCGCGCTGGGTATCAGCAAGGTCGAGAGCATCTTGATCGTCGTCGTCTTGCCGGCGCCGTTCGGGCCCAGCAGTCCGTAGATGACGCCCGGCTCGACGCTGAGACTGACATCCTCAACCGCCGTTATCGTCTCGCCTTTGCGGAATAGCTTCCGGTTGGCCTCAAACGTGCGGTGCAAATTACGCGCCTCGATGGCCGGCGTCTGTCGCTCGCTCATGTCGCGCCTCTCCTGAGAAATCGCTATCGGACGACGGGCCGGACATTCGTGCTCGGCGCTGAAGGCTGCGCCTGGAGCTGATTCCCCCGGCTTACCAGTGCCGTCAGCCACGCGGTCAGGCGGCGAGGCATATTGGCTTGCCCGGAATAGCGCTTACTGCGCGCATCGAGCGCCGCAGCCTGCAGATCGGCCTGGCGGTACTCGCTCAGTTGGTCAAGGGTGAATGGATGGCTCTGCATTGTGCTCTCCTTCGATACTTTTACCGACTAATTGCTATTGACTGACGCGCTAGCAAGAGAATCAGTCTCGTGTTGTTCAGATATTATGAAAGATTATGAGAAATGTCAAGGTGTATTTGGAAGTTGGTACACAAATACGGTGAATTGGACGCTTTTGCTGTTTCATGCGCCGTAATTGGGAGGGTTACGTCAAGAACTGGACGAATAATTACCGGCCAGACGCTGTCCGGTTTCGGTCATCGTTCTGTGGGCGCCGCAGAGCGATGAAGCTAGGCTATGCGTGATGATTGCAACATCGTCAGGCCACGAGCCAATGTCCGCTCATACAATCGCCGGTTGCTTCTCTCAGTATTTTCTTAGGAGAACCGCTTAGGATGGCTGCTGTCAGCGCCTGATGGAGAGTACAC
>JACCZH010000062.1 GCA_013696045.1 Chloroflexia bacterium | reverse complement strand
GAATGGCGGGCTTCTTCGACGTTGCCTCATTGCCTGGCTTTGCTCCGCTAGAGGGCATTCAGATGAACGTTCTCAGTGGGGGTCGAATGATGGCCAACTGGGTGCGGATTGAACCTGGGGCAACCGTGCCGGACCATGCCCACCCACACGAGCAGATCGGCCTGGTGCTGGAGGGCGAGATCGATATGACTATCGATGGCAAGACACGCAGGCTGGCCCCTGGACATGCCTACGTGATTCCTGGCGGAGTGCGCCATGCGGGAGTCGGTGGTCCCGCCGGTTGCCTGGTGTTAGATGTGTTCAGCCCGCCGAGAGCAGACTATCTCTCGCAGCTTGATTCCTGACCGGCGTTATTTTGACTCAGTGGGTACACCATGATATTGTCATAAGGTAATATGCGGAGAGGGTTGCGAAACCCGGTTTGTACTCGGTAGGACTGGCACGAATTGTGATGTAAGGGGAGCGACGATGGGAGAGCTCGTCGTCGGGCGTCCCGTGCTGAAGCAGTTGTTTGCTGTTTCGGCCCCACTGGTTTTGACCTCGGCAATATCGCTAACATTCCGGGCTTCCGTCGAGAACGGCGGTGACCCAAGACCGGGATTCGACCCATGGCTGATGGACGCCCGCCGTTCTTTGGATGCCGGCATGCAACACGACCTGGATCTCTTGCTGGGATTTTCCGGGCGCCTGCTCTATTACATTGAAGAGTTGCTCTTCTCGTTTGATGCGCTAGAGCCGGACCGCATCGACGCCGGTTACGATGAGTATCTCGATCATCTCCAATCCTTGCCTCCGGAGGCGTATCAGCGCATGGCTTCCAACGCGTTGATGCGCGTGTATCGCGACCGGGGCGTTGTCGAGACGCCACCTGAATCGGACGATCCAGGCGAGTGGCGCATGTTTCTGCGACCAGGAATCACGCGTGCCAACCTCGACGAAGCTGCTTCGCTCGTCACCTCCCCGGCTCATCTACGAGAGCGCACAATCGCTTTGATAGACGGCTTCTGGCGACAAACCTATCGCAGCGAATACGAGCGCCAGATCAGCGAGCTTCAGCGGGCAGTCCGGCACGCGCAGGACCTGGCCCATCCGGTTGTTCAAATTGCGTTCGCCGAGTTGACCGGGCATCGCTTACCGGATGAGGTGATAGGGGCGCTGGGCGATATCGAACGGGTAACGTACTGCCCGTCGTCGCACCTTGGCCAGTTTGTGCAGTTCATCCTGTATTCTCCAGAGCTGATTCTCTTTTTCAACCCTCAGACTGTGCTCGGGCAGTCGGCCCGGTCACGCACACGAGTCTCCCCGATCGCGGCGGACGCAATTGACTCAGGTGACGCGTTGGGTGGCCTGAAGGCACTGGCCGATCCGACCAGGATGCGCATCGTCCAGATGCTGCGCGAGCGCGAGCAGTATGCCCAGGAGATCGTCGGCAAGCTTGGCATCAGCCAATCGGCGGTGTCGCGGCATCTGGGTACGCTCGAGTCAGCCGGCATTGTGACGGTCAGGCCGGTGCAGGGTATGAAGTACTATGCGCTGGATAGGGCCTTCTTGCGGTCGCTGGGCGGGTACATTGATAACATCGCCGAAGTGGTGGCCTCGGAATGAGTAACGAATACGAATGAAGGAGCAGATGTTGGCACAAGGTGACGCGGTCTGGTTGTCCGACGGCCTGGGGATGATCGATCTCCAGTTCCGGGGTGAGGAAAACCTGATCGCCGCATATGTACTTGAGACGTCCGAGGGTCTGGTGGTTATTGAAACGGGACCCGCGAACGCGGCGAACCGTCTACTCGAAGGCATCGGGCAGCTTGGTTTGGACCCCGCCGAACTGCGGCACATCGCTGTCAGCCACATCCATCTTGACCATGCCGGAGCGGCCGGCGCGCTGCTACAGCAATTTCCAGACGCACGGCTCTACGTGCATAAGATTGGCGCGCCCCACATGATCGATCCGTCACGGTTGCTCCACAGTGCCGGGCGGATTTACGGAGATCAGATGGATTCGTTATGGGGTGTTATGCAGCCGGTTCCAACTGAGCGCGTCACGACCATCGACGAGGGCGACAGCTTGCGCTTCGGTGATCTGGAGTTGGATGTGCTCTACACTCCAGGCCATGCGTCACATCACGTGAGCTATGTCGACGGTCAGCGTGGCGTGATCTTTTCTGGCGACGTTGCCGGCGTGCGAATTCCGCCGTCGAAGCTGGCCTGGCCTCCGACCCCTCCGCCTGATATCAACGTCGAAGTCTGGCATCAGAGCATAGACAAATTGCGTAACATGAATCCCGCCCAGCTGTTACTCACACACTTTGGTCCAGTAGACGACGTCGCCGCGCATCTGGACCAGCTCGACCGGCGGCTGGACCGTTGGACGAGCCTGGTGGCGGGGTTGCAGCAGGAAGACCTCGAGCGCCAGGAGCTCGTGGACAGGCTGGCCGAAGATGCACGCGACGAGATGCTGGCCGCCGGAGAATCTACCGACGTCGAGGGCTCAGTCTCAAACGTCACGCCGTTTGGCATGGCGATTGACGGCATGACACGCTATCTCAGCACGCGTTCCTCGTAAGGGAGGCGGCTTGTCCCTTCCTGTTTTGGCTCCGAGGATGGTTGACCGGGAGAGGACAAGCCGCCTCCCTTACCGGGATTCTGTTGGCCAGGGCGTGCCCTGGTCGAGAATCCTCTCAGTGGGGTACCAGCGCTCGCGGATATTCCCGACGAGGTAGAGCGAGCCGGTGACGAGCACGACGTCGCCAGGGCCGGCCAGGCTCAGCGCGCGCTCGATGGCGGCGGATGGGCTATCTTCAACCTCAACCGGAATACCCGTGTCCGCAAGTCCGCCAATGTCGGCCGCGCTCACGGGTGGCTTGGCAAACACCTCGGGCGAGGTCGCGATCAACGTTCCTATGTAAGGACGCAGTGCAGCATACATCTCGGCGTAGTTTTTCGATTCCAGCACACCAAAGACCAGAATAATTTGTCGTTCACCAGCCAGTCCCGGCAAGCTCTTAACCATGTGTCCAATCTTCTCGGGGTTGTGAGCGCCATCGAGGATCACCAGAGGCGATTCCTGCACGATTTCTAGACGTCCGGGAAAACGGGCGGACGCGAGCCCACGAGCAATCGCGTCATCGGTGATGCGGTCATTGTCGAGCGCGCGGACCGTCGCGGCTGCGAGCGCGCCGTTGGTTGCCTGAAACGTTCCACTCAGGTTTACTCGCATACGCCGGCCGGAAAGCGCGTCGACGAAGGTCGTTCCATCGCG
>JACCZH010000055.1 GCA_013696045.1 Chloroflexia bacterium | reverse complement strand
GCGTTCATGTGGGTTTTCGGCGATAACATTTTCGGAATGCGCATGGCGTCGGCCGTGCTGAGCACGCTGACGTTGTTGCCGTTCTATGCGCTCGCTCGCAGGGTCGTGCAACCGGTGGCCGCTATGGGCGGCGCGGCGCTCCTGGCAACAGGGCTCTGGTATCTCAACTTCTCGCGCTCTGGATGGGAAAACGTGCACGTCGCGCTCTTTTCGCTGACCGCCGCCTGGGCGCTCACCGTGGGGTTGGAGCGGCGCCAGCTGCGCTGGTTTGTGCTGGCGGGGATCGCGGCTGCACTGGGGTTGTATGGCTACTTTGCCGGCCGGCTTATTCTCGTGGCATTGCTGGCTTACGCGCCGATGGCGGTCTGGTGGGCGAAAGGGCAGCGCCGGTTTGCCCTGGCTGGTTATGCGGTGCTAATTCTGACGGCAATCGTCCTGTTCCTGCCTCAGACGGCAGCTATCCGCGAGGATCGCGACGTCTTCAATCGTCGCACGGACGCCGTCTATATCCTCAACCAGGATCGGCCATATCTGGGAGAAGCCTCAGACTTTGGGATTGTCAAAGCGCAGGTGGCACGCAACCTGAAGGGTTTTTTTCTGTTCGACGGCGAAGGCTTTATCAATGGGCGTTATGGGCCGAAAGGTGAAACGCTCTACGATCCGCTTACTGGTGTGCTGCTGCTCTCCGGGCTGGCGCTTGGTGCGTATCGCTGGCGGAAAACCGGACTCTGGTGGGCGATGCTCTTCGTGCCGCTAGCCGCAACCCAGATCCCAAGCATCATGACGCCGAACGGTGCACGGGCGTTGATCGCCGCGCCGTTCATGTATCTCTTTATCGCGTTGACTCTGGACGCTATGCTGAATTTCGCGCGGGGACGAGGACAGCGGATCGCGCTAACCGGGGTGGTTGCCGGGGTATTGTTCCTGTCGGTGTTTAATGTATGGAGCTACTTTAGCTGGGTGCGATCACCGGAGACGATCCAGGCCAGAGAGCCGGCGATCGAACTGGCCGACTACGATCTCTGGCGCGATACCCTTCGGGCAGGGTTTGCGGAGCAACGACCGAGCTTTCAACTGCGCGAGTGGGAAGCGATCATCACGGTTCTGCGCCAGCAGGAGCGCTTGCAGGAGCGGTTTGAGGAACCACAAGGGAGGCGCCATCATGGAAACACATATCAGCCATAAACTCGTTCCGGAGACGAACGGCGACCCTGACACCCTGGTAGAGAATCTGACCGAAGTGCGGGTCGTTGATTCCGATCCCAGCTGGTGGGTGATGGTTGAGCACACATCCTGCGATAGTCTGATCCGGCTTCCGTTCCATTCTCACGAAGAGGCGACCGCGTTCCTGGACCGTATCGAGTCTGCCTTCGACGCCGGAGAGAACCGCATCCGCGTGGGCCATGCGCGCTTAATCTCCCTGAAGTCGTTCCGGCAGGCCTGGGTAAGTGGCTCGGAAGAGTAAATGGCTAACCCAGCGCTTCGTCAAAAAACGCGATAACGCGGCTTGCATACTCGTCGGGGTGCATAGCATACGCGCCAATGTGGCCGGCGCCAGGAACAATCCAGGTCTCAGTCATGCCAGCACTGCCAGCCTGTTGCAATAGCTCAGCCTGGCTGGCCGGCACTGCCTGATCCGCTGCACCATGAATCAGGAAAACAGGGCGCTCGCCGATCTCAGCCATGGCTTCGTCTACTCGGATCTTGTCGATATCGATATCCCGCACTATGTTATGAGCCAGCTTCAGCCCAGGTCGCAGCATATTGCGCGCCAGCAACGGATCGCCATTGGCGTAGGCGGAATCGCTCACGACGGCGGCGATGTCGGGCGACTGACTCATGGCGAGGATCGCGCTCGTCCCGCCCAGGCTCCAGCCGACCACTCCAATATGTTCCGGAGCAATGCCCCGTCGCTTCACGAATTCGACCGCTCCGAGCACATCCCAGCGCTCTTGCAGCCCATAGGTCGAAGGAGTTCGATCTGATTCACCGTGTCCTCGCAGATCGAACAGCAGTATGTTGAATCCCCCATTTCTCAACGTGATGGCCAGGTCGACGTGGCTCATGCGATTCTCACAACGTCCATGCACGAGGATGATCGCGCGGTGCGACTTCGGATTCGGCGCCCAGGTGCCGCGCAGCGTGACCTGGTCTCCGGCCGACGAACGAAAGGCGAATCCCTGGTGTGGAATGCGCTGTTCGGTGAGCGCCGATCGTGTGGGTAGAGGGTTCGGTGGAGTGGTCGTGTAGTCAACTGCCTTGTAGATCGAGAGGCCGGCGTACACCACAATCAGGCCGAGCAGGGCAATTGTCGCCGCTCCGGCCAGGGGACGCCGCTTATTCCGATGCCTCATGCATGACCTCGTTTCTCGTGGCAGTGATGTGCATTCTACAGGCTCCGATGTGGTTATCTTCAAGCGACTTTCGAGTATGAAACGAGGAGCGCCAGATCAATGCCCGAATTGCCAGAGGTTGAAGCCGCCAGGCGTGGGATTAGTGAGCAGCTTGCCGGGAAGAACATCGGCTCGGTCGAGCTCTTTTTGCCCAAGCTGGTTATCGCGCCGGTGGGCTGGTCAATTGACATGCTGGTTGGACGACAGATTGACTCGGTGGACCGCCATGGTAAATATCTTACCTTGCGATTTGGCGACATCGCGGCGGTGGCGCATTTGAAGCTCAGCGGGCAGGCGATCGGCCGCGGCGAATCCATAGCTGGGTTTGCGGCGGGCCATCCGGTGCCAGCCTTTGACGCGCCGATGCCGCATAAATCAACACATCTGATTTTGACCTTTGAGGACGGCTCGAAGCTCTATCTAACCGATATTCGCCACTTCGCCAGGGTTCAACTCATGCCGGTTGACGAGGTGGCGCCGTTCTTTGCGGCCTTGAAGATGGGTCCGGACGCGATCTCGCCCGAATTCAATCACGACTGGTTTCGGCAAGCGATTGGCCGGCGCAAGATCGCCAGGCTCAAGCCACTCTTGCTGGATCAGAAATTCATGGCCGGTATTGGCAACATCTACGTTGACGAGGCATTGCACCATGCTCGCCTGCATCCCGAGACCCTGGCGAGCAGCCTGAGCGAGGAAGGGATCGAGCGGCTCTACGACGCCATTGTGGCGATCATGGAGCTGGCGGTGCCAATCGCCGGAGCAAAGATTCTTAACGGGAAGGCGCTGACTGAGCACGGGGAATTCCCCTTCGTCCATGGACGCGAGGGCGCACCGTGCTTGACCTGTGGAGGCGCCATCGTCAAGACGCGAGTCAACAACCGCGGGACATACCTGTGTCTGGCTTGCCAGCCGGTCCCATAGGTGTCTGGCCCTCGGAGCCGGTGTATTATCTCTCTGAACGGAACCGGCTGACGCATCCCAGCGTCCCATGAATAGCGCCGTCGCATGTGCGGCGTCAGGTGGAACCTGTGCTCGCTCCAACGACTGGAGATGTCCATTGACTCGCTGCCGCTTGCCGGCACTCCTCGCTGTGTTGGTGTTGTGCCTCTCACTCATGCCCAGTGAGACGAAGGCGCAAGGCTGGGACGGGGTCTATTTCCCAGAGACCGGCCATCACGTGCCGCAGAACTTTGCCGATGCCTGGTGGCGGTTTGGCGGGCTACCGATTATCGGCTACCCGGTGAGCGAGCCATTTGGACGCGACGGGCTCCTGGTGCAGCATTTCGAGCGCGCGGTCATGGAGTGGCACTCAGAGAACGATGGCACCCCGTATGAGGTTCAGCTCGAGCTGCTCGGCAACTGGATTTCGAGCGATCACCAGGCTCCGGCGTTCGAGCGCGTTGGCAGTCCAGCGAGTAGCGACGAGCAACGCACATGGTTTGCGGAAACCGGACATACGCTCCACAACGACTTCAAGCGCTACTGGGAAACCCACGGTGGCCTGATCGTCTTCGGCTATCCGATCAGCGAGGAGTTTGTTGAAGACGTCCGCACCGTGCAGTACTTTGAACGGGCGCGGTTCGAGTGGTGGCCGGAGAATCGGGGAACGGTCTACGAGGTCCAGCTCGGGCATCTCGGTGTTGCCCGCGCGGTGGCGACCGGTTTTGACATGGCGGCGGTTCCCCGTCAGGACGGCGTGCCGGACTATAACGCCCAGCCCATAAGCCAGTCATTCAATCTGCCGGTCCTGATGTACCATCAGTTAGGCGAACCGGAGAGCCGCTACCAGATCTCGATGTGGCGCTTTGCGGAACAGCTTGACTGGCTCCAGGTCAACGGTTACACGACGATCACACTCACCGAGGCGTACAACGCGCTGCTCGGGTTCACAGCCCTGCCGGACAAGCCTGTGGTGGTGACCTTCGACGATGGCTATACCTCGCACTGGGATGCAGCGGCCGCGCTCGACAGGCGCGGGATGCGCGGTGTTTTCTTCATCACACTCGGTCAGCCGCGCATGGCGGATTGGCAAATCAAGGACATTTCCGACCGCGGGCACGAGATCGGTTCGCACACGATCTCCCATCCTGATCTGACATCGCTCTCTGCGGAACAGCTCGCGTACGAGTTGGAAGCCAGCCGTAGCGAGCTGCGGGCGATCACCCAGCACCCGATCGACTTCTTTGCCTACCCGTACGGCGCTTCGAACGAGCGGGTGGTTGTGGCTGTCCAGGCGGCCGGCTACCGGGGCGCGGTTGCCGCCTGGGGAGGGACTGGCTGGCATCCAGAGTTGCGCTGGATGGAGCCTCGCGTTGAGATCGCCGGGTATCTGTCACTGGGAGAGTTCGCGGCATTTGTGCAGTAGGGAATGAGATGACTGTTCGTTATATTGTCAATGTCGAGGCAGCGATCGTTCATGACGAACGCTACCTGATGATCGTTCGCGGCGCCGCAGAAGCCCATGCGCCAGGCACTCTGAGCTTGCCCGGCGGTAAGGTCGAAAATGCCGGCGTGGCCGCGTCCATCCTGGAAGAGACGCTTCGCCGAGAAATCCGGGAAGAAGCGGCTGTTGAGATAGAGGACGAACTCGTCTACATCGAGAGCAAATCCTTCATCGCGGATGACAGCGACCAGGTGATCGACATTGTTTTCCTCTGCCGCTACCGCTCTGGTGAACCAGCCCCGATGGAACCGGAGGAAGTCGCGGCGCTCTCATGGATGACGGCAGACGACGTGCTCAGGCACCCAAAGACTCCGCTCTGGACACATCAGAGCATCGAGCTTGCGGAGCGACGGCGATTGGGACTGGGCTGGTAGGTGTTTTTAAGGAACGGGATACTTCGCGATAATTCTCTTGATCGTATTCGCGTTGCGCATCGTCGCCGGCATGCCGACGGCCTTTTCAAGCAGCGCTCCGGAAATGGTGGAGTCACTGATCTTGCCGTGGCGGAGCCAGTACAGCTCGCGCTCGTGAATGTGGAACTCGTCAGTGGGTATCTGGAGGGCGAAGATGTTGTCGCGCGCCGTTTGTGGCGGCGGGTCCGACAGGAACGAGACATAGAGCGTGGTGTCGTCGGCATCGAGTGTTGATGCGGGAAACGGTTCGTATGCCGCGATTGCTGCGAGTTCGGCTGCTGATCGGACAAACGTGTCCACCCTGTATCCGAGCGATTCCTGTAGAAGCGTCTCGATCTGTCTCTCAAGCGCCGGGGTGTCCCCAGCCGGAGACTCAAAGATCACGTTACCGCTGGCGATGAACGTCTCGACGTTTGAGAGTCCAAGCTGCTCGAACACCTCACGCAGCCGGTCCATCTTGACTGTGCGGCCGCCGACGTTGATCGCGCGCAGGAATGCTATGTAGCGTGTCATTGACCCAGCCCTACTCCAGTTGTTGCCCCATCGCCTGCATAAACTGGTACTTGGTCACGATCGGGTCGTCGTGGGGGCGGCCGCTGGCAGGTTCAGCGTCGATGTGGGCGACGATCGCGTGGGGGCTGGGCGCGTCCAGCGCATAGCGGACGGCCTGCTCGAACTCGGTTTCATTGGTGGGAGCGTTTGAGTTGGCGATTCCGCAACCCTGGGCGACGACGGATAGGTCGGTCGCGACGCCGGTGGCGGTCGTCTGGCCACCGGTAAGCTGCCACTGGGCGTTGTCCCAAACAATGATCGTCAGATTTGGTGGCGCTTCGCGTCCGACGGTGGCCAGTGTTCCCAGTGTCATCAGCACAGAGCCTTCGCCCTCCATGACGATCACGGTGCGTTCCGGCTGAGCCAGAGCGAGCCCCAGTCCGATCGGCACGGCCATGCCCATGCTGCCCAGCATGTAGAAGTTTCCAGGCCGGTCGCCAGCGCTGAACAGATCGAACCCCGCGTTGCCAATGCCACCGATAATGGCGGTATCGTCGTCGACCATACCCAGGACTCGGCTGGTGAGATCAGCCCGGCTCATGCGTTGGATATTTGCACTAGTGAGCGCCATCTTTACCTCCAGAGAGCTGGGTTGAGATACTTAGAACGACGGGCCGACGGGTGACAAAGGCGTGCTTGATGCCCTTATCTGCTTTGAAGGGCACCTCGTCCGGCGATGTCAGGTCGAACACCTGCATGTCCAGCGCGTCGATAGTCGTCGGGAGGGCTTTGCCCCAGGCGAGCTGCACAACGTTGTGCTCCATCAGATAGCCCCGCGGGCTGAGCAGGATCACAAATGGAATCTGGTATGGCAACGCGAGAGAGCCGAGCGCGTTGAGGATGTTGCCAAATCCGGAGCTCTGCAGCAACAGCGCGCCGCGCTGTCCGCCCATGTATGCGCCGGTGAGGATGCCGATACCTTCTTCCTCGCGTGAGAGCGTCACGACTTTGAAGAATGGATCTGCTTCGAGTTTTGTGATGATCGGGGCGAGAACGCGGTCGGCAACGTGGACGATAAGGGTAATGTTGTTTGCCTTGAGCGCGTCGATAACGTTGTCGCGCCAGGTACGTGACTCCACGCTGGCTACCTCTCTGTTGCAGCTGACGGGTATCCTATAGACGAATATACCCGAGGATTGTACTTTCCCGGTAGGCTGCCGTTGGCAATCATACTACCGTATTCGCGAGATCCGGCCCGCAACGTGAAGGACATGATGAGGCAATGGTGGTGCAACGAGCGCAATTGAAAGACGTGACGAGCCGGTTGCCGGAATTCCCAAAGTTTCCCCAATCCGGCGATCGCGTCTCATGGTTGCTGGGCCGTGGCACGCCGGCCGGTGACCGCGAAGCGTTCTTTGTCTGGCAAGA
Organism: Chloroflexia bacterium; assembly: GCA_013696045.1. GTDB lineage: Bacteria > Chloroflexota > Chloroflexia > Thermomicrobiales > CFX8 > JACCZH01. Next base: position 3,779 of record JACCZH010000055.1, on the reverse strand, counting down.
GCGAGCGCTCGATCTCTTGCTTGCCTGGGGAGTCGGAAACGTTGTTGCCGGGTCAGTGTTGGCAGTCAGCGGGTCGGGCATCACGCGCGCTATTGGTATCCAGGCGATCCTCTGGGGGTCGGTTGAAACCACCGTCGCGTTGTACTCGGAGTACTGGGCACGCAAGCATGCAGTCGAGGCCCGCGCGGGAATGCTCGGCGCCCAGGCCATCCAGGACGAGGCAGAGCGCTTCGAATATTTTCTGGCGCTCAACACAGCCGCTGACATCGTCTACGTCCTGGGTGGCGTTACGGTCGCTATCAAGAGCGAGCACCCACGCTGGAGGGGCGCGGCAATTGGTGTCGCGATTCAGGGCGGCGCGCTCCTGATCTATGATCTCGTTCTGACCGTCCGCACCATTCTCCGGCCGGAGACTCACTTCCGGCGCACTGCGTTCGATTAACCAGAGAAAGTATCTGTCATGACAGAATCCAGAACCTCCCGCACAGCGGAGTGGGACGCCACCGCCTACTTCCGGCTCTCGAATCCGCATGTCGTCTGGGGCCAACCCGTGCTCGACCGGTTGCCGTTGAAGGGTGACGAGACGGTGTTGGACGCGGGATGCGGCGCTGGCCGTGTGACGGCCGATCTCCTTGAGCGTTTGCCCAATGGGCGGGTCATTGCGCTGGACATCTCGGCCAACATGCTGACCGAGGCACGCCAGCAACTCCAGCCCCGTTTTGGCGACAGGGTCACGTTCGTGCAATCCGATCTCCAGGAATTCAGCCTCGCCCAGCCGGTCGATGCGATCTTCAGTACGGCGGCCCTGCACTGGGTTCTGGATCACCCACGTCTCTTTGAGTGCCTGTTCAAAGCGTTGAAACCCGGCGGCAGGCTAGTTGCCCAGTGCGGCGGCGGGCCTAATATCGCGAACGTGCTGGAACGCGCCGCTGTGCTGATGCGAACCAATCCGTTCGAGCCGGATTTCCGCGGCTGGACCGGTCCCTGGGAGTTCGCCTCGGCAGAAGTCACGGAAGACCGTTTGCGTGACGCGGGTTTTGTTGACATTGAAACGAGCCTCGAACCGAAACCGACTCAGATGCCGGACGCTGATGAGTACCGTTCCTATATCGCCACCGTCGTCTTTGGCTCGCATCTGGATCGCTTGCCGGACGAGGAATTGCGGCAGTCGTTTGTCCAGACATTGACTGACCAGGCCGCGTCTGATGATCCACCGTTCATGCTCGATTACTGGCGGTTAAATTTGACCTGCCGAACTCCAGAGTAATGAACTGAGGCAGTTCTGTGGGATACTTTGACTACGTCAACGTTATCGAAAAAAATTCGTGAGAAGGGCCGAATAATGACCCATTCGCTCCGGAATCGTATTGTTGTTGATCCAGGTATCTTGGTCGGCAAACCGGTCGTAAGAGGAACACGCATTCCCGTGGAGTTGGTGCTTAAGGACCTGGCTCAGGACCTCGACATTGGCACGTTGATGGAAGCGTATCCTCGGCTGACGTTTGAAGACATCAAAGCGTGTCTCGAATATGCCCACCAGGTGATCGCGGGTGAGGACGTGTTCCCTCTCATTGAGCAACCGTCTACTCATCAGCCTGCATGAGATTTTTGTTGGATGAGAGTGCGGATTTTCGTCTGGGACGCTATCTCGCCGCGCTTGGACATGATGTAACCGCGATTTCGCGTGATTATCCTCAATCGCTAGCGGATTTTGACGTTCTTGCTCTTGCCAATGCTGAGCAGCGTATTCTCATCACACGCGATCGCGATTTTGGCGAACTCATTTTCCGGCAACACCAGCGTCATTCTGGCGTCATTCTATTTCGACTTGGGCCCGGGGATTATATGACCGCTGTCCATCGGCTTGATGAGATTATCGAGAATTACCATCCCGATCTTCGGCATTTTCTGGTGGTGACGCGTCGCGGCATTCGGACGCGTGGGATTCTGTCAGATTAACGGTGGCGGATGCGGCCATGCTCTTCAGCGGATCAAAGTCGCCCATACTTCCGCATAATCTCCCGCAATCGATCGTGCGGTAATGCGTGCGCCCTGTTGCCATCGCGGCCGGTCATATCCTCCGCGGCGACCAATGCGTTGAGCACCGATTCGGCAATGGCTTCGACGGTAGCCTGGAAGAAGGGGTCGAGCCGGCGGTCGTCGAGACGTGGGGTAGTGAGCACGGCCGAGGTGTCGAAGCGGTTCACGCGACATTCTGGTGCGTTCGAGAAGGCGACCAGCAGGTCTCCGGAACCATGGGTGGCCGTCGAGCCGACCTGGCCGAGGCCGAGCATTCCCCTCCGGCAGAGCCTGGCCAGTTGGCGGTCTGATAGCGGTGCGTCTGTCGCGATGACCACGATGATCGAGCCATCTCGTGCGGGCATCTCTTGCTGAGGCGCGCGGAAGAGGCGCAGATCGGTGATCTCGCGACCGACCGGCACTCCGTCTACCAACAGATGCTCGCGGATTCCGAAGTTGCCTTGTACCAGCACCCCAACGGTGTACTCCCGATCCTCGACTGTAACTAACCGCGACGACGTACCGATGCCTCCCTTGAAGCCAAACAGCATCATCCCCGTTCCGCCGCCGACGTTACCCTCGGCGACGGGTCCACCAGTTGCGCTATCCAGAGCGTCGAAGACGTGCTCAATAGTGACGTGCTGGCCACCGATGTCGTTCAGGAAGCCGTCGTATGTCTCGGCGACCACCGGGATGGAAAAGTGAATCGGCCCGAGCGTCGGTTCCTGTTGCCGCATCCACTCGATGCAGCCGCGATGGGCCGTCCCAACCGAGAGCGTATTCGTGATCAGAATCGGCGACTCCAGCAGCCCATACTCGTCCACCTGCGACCGCCCGGTGATCTCCCCCGCGCCGTTCAGAATCTGAATTGCCGCCGGCGGCATCTCCGAAAACGCCGACCCCTCCAGCGGATGCACCGCCGTGACCCCGGTGCGTACCGCGTCACCCTCAACAATCGTCGAGTGCCCAATTCGCACCCCCGGCACGTCGGTGACGGCGTTGTGGGTTCCTGTTGGCAGTGTGCCAATGGTGATGCCGAGATCGCGGAGGCGTGGTGTGGTCTGCTCGTTTTCTGGCAATTGGGTACCTCCCGTTCATTACGCGGCTGATGTATAGACGCTACGGCCGGCGCCAGGGTATTTCTCATAGAAATGCTGGTACGCCGCTTCGCACTTCTCATCGAAGATGTCTTTGGTGTAGGTTTCTGGCAGCTGTTCGAGCAAAGTCTCTATCGACAGACGCACCGCCGCGCGGGTTTGTTGACGCTTCTTCCAGTCGAGAACGAGCAGTTCGTTGTTGAGCTTCGCGAGCAGGTCACGCGCCACCTTCTTGACCTGCTGTTGCTCCTTCTGGGACAGGTCGGGAGCCGGCTTCATCAGCAGGTCGAAGAGCGCCAACTCTTCTTCGGTCAGGTTTTCTGCGATGTGGCGTTGTTGTTCCTGGCCCAGCGATTGGGCGAGCTCACTCAGGCGTCTGAAGTACTCCTCAAGGTTGACGCTGCCGGAGTTGTACTCGTCGATCAACTGCTGGAAGCGCTCGAGGTAGTCGATCCGGTAAGGATTCAGCCGAATCATCTCCGCCAGGTTGGTGCTGACCGCCCCGCGCAGCTTCTCGGCTTCGATCCGGCGTTGGCCGGCCTCGAAGCGGGCACGCAGCCCGTCGAAGTCGATCTGGCTCAGGTCAACCAGACCCTCGTTGCCATAAGAATCAGATCCCTCACGTATAACATAACCCTCGGTCGCAATCGAGCGATCCAGCAG
>JACCZH010000054.1 GCA_013696045.1 Chloroflexia bacterium | reverse complement strand
CGGCATAAAGGCGCGCCGGGCGGCGTTATACTGCCTGCACGATATTGGCAGCATAAATAGGGGTAGAGAGACACATGACGGAACACAACGCGCGCGATCTGAACAGTCCCCGGCGGGTGATGGCGATCATGGCCCATCCCGACGATATCGAGTTTATCTGTGGCGCAACAATTGCCAAATGGGCCAGCGAAGGTCAGGAGATCACTTTCGTCCTCGGCACCAGCGGCGACAAGGGCAGCGACGATCCCAACTACAGCAGCGAGAAACTCATGCAAACCCGTGAAGACGAGCAACGCGCGGCAGCAGACGTGCTCGGAGTGAAGGAGGTCGTCTTCCTAAGAATGCGCGACGCCGAACTGGTTGCCGATCTCGAAACGCGCAAGAAGATCACGCGCGTCATCCGCCAGCACAAGCCGGACGCCGTCGTATGCCAGGATCCAACGGCCCGCTTCCAGGGCAGCTACATCCAGCATCCCGATCACGTCGCGATGGGCGAAGCCGTGCTCGCCGCCATTTATCCCTCAGCCCGCGACCGGCTGACCTTCCCGGATCTTCTGAATGAAGGTCTCGAGCCGCACAAAGTATCCGAGGTGTACATCGCTGCTGGAGATGACAACGTGGACCATTTTATCGACACGAGCGCCTTTCTGGAGAAGAAATTCGAGGCGCTCAAAGCTCACGCCAGTCAAATGGGCGACTGGAATCCCCAGGACATGATCGCCCGCTGGTCCCGCGACGCCGCCGCCATCGCCCGCACTCGCAACTACCCCGGCGCAGAGGAGATGGAATACGCCGAGGCGTTCAAATACATCAATATTGGGTATTAGGAGGACTCTTCTTCGCCACCACCTCCAGATGCGGCTGCAACGCTACTGGAACCCAACCAAGTGGCAACCGCCCGGCCACCCGGCGCAGGACTGCTGGACCGGGCAGTTTCGCAATTTGCGCCCCGGTAAGGCGCCTGGCCGCAATCATGCGCGTCTCGAAACCGTGCTCGTGGAACGTGCCGCGCAGCTCGCCAGGTGAGAACATCGACGGGTGCCAGAAGTAGCTGTCGTGCATGTCGCGTAGCTTGTAATATGCGTCCGCCATAAGCCGGTTGGGGGTTTTAACGAGATACAGGCCGTCCGAAACCAGCGCCCGGCTCACCTCAGACAGGTGCTTATCGACATCCGGCAGATGCTCGATCACGTCGGTCGTGATGACAACCTCAAATGATCCCGCTTCGAAGGGCAGACTCGACGCGTCGGCGCTCACCACTTCTATACGAGGCGCCCGCTCGCGGATCGCCGTTAAGGTCGTCGTCGTGAAGTCGGAGAGAGTGATCTGGGTAAATCCCATGGATGCTAATGTCATGCCCAGGTGACCTCCGCCGGAACCCAGCTCCAGAATCCTGGCGTTGCGTGGCAGTTGGTCGATGGCTCGCAGGAGTCCAGCGGGCTCGTTGTAACTGCCGTAGGTGTTGGATCGCGCCGGATACTCCCGGTCAAGCGCTTCATAGAACTGCTGGCGGACGCTCGCTGGCACTGGACCCTCGCGGTAGCGGTCAGAGCATTCCTGGCAGAGAAAGGTACGTCCTGCGAACTCGCGCCGGCACAGGAGGCAACGGCGGGCTGACCACTCAACGACCATTGACAATCCTCCTTCCCGGCATGCGCCACAGCAGTAATGCTCCGGCGAGTAACCCGCCGGTGGTCAGACCGAAGAGCGCCAGGAACACCGGACCCGCATTAGCAACTCTGCCTATCCCGGCCCGGACAATGTGACCAGCCGCGACGTCACGCACGTAGCGCGTGTCGAACACAATCGCCCCGCGCAGTTCTTCATCATCGCTGACTGCTTGCCAACCACCATAAGGCGCTCGGCCCGGTGTCAAGCCAACCTGGAGCAGCTGAGCGTCCGGACCGTTGCCCGGAAGAAGCCGCAGGACCAGCTCACGGCCGGCCTCAATCTCCGGCAGATCGAGAACCTCGATCCTCTCTCCGGAGCGCGGGAGATCATCGACGGAGACGTCCACCAGGGGTTGACCTTCTGGATACAACAACTGCAATCGCGCGCCAGTGTTCCAGGCCATGTCGTTTCGCCCGGAGAGCCGTAAGCCCACCCTCAAGCGTTGGAAATCACCGCTCCGCGCGTCCCCAGGCAATCGGGACAGCCGCTCAAGATACTCCTCCGGTGTGGTGCTCGGGTCGTTTTCAATCGCCGCGCTGTTTCCAGGGCCGGTGATAAAGGACTGTTCTATTTCCACGGTCAGCGGAATCCACTCTATCGACCCGTAGTCGTGCAACACGGGACTCTGCATGCCCGAGACTTGCGCCGAGCACCCAGACAGAACGAGCCCAATAGCAATCAGTAGGAGAGCCCTCACGACGTCGCCCCATAAAAGAATGGCAAAAACCAGAACCCTGCTGAAATGAGCGCTCCGAGGCAGACTATTCCGGCGGGCGCCAGCGCCCAGCGACGATGTAATCTCGCCCAACCACCGGCTGTCAATGCAGCCAGGGCCGGATACACCGGCAACATGATCCTCCCATGCGGGTGCACCAGACCGCTCGTGTTTCCAACCCACAACACCGCCAGCAATCCAATCCCCAACGCGCCGGTAAACACTACCCCATCGTATGGGAAACGCAGTGCGTCTCCCCTGGACAACCCATATGTCGCCACACCGATTACACCCAGTCCGGCGACCCCAATCAAAACCCGCAACCAGCCACCGTCGTAGGCGCCCCAGTAGCTCGACCAGCCGTTTAGCCAAACCCGGATGAAAAACTCGCTAACCGGCAACGGATCAAACGGCACAACCAGATCCAGGAACGCGGAGGTTCCGGTCAACACCCCATAGCGTTCATAGATGAACGCTGTCCAGAGCAGAAATGCCGCCGCGCCGGGTCCAATCGCAGCTACGGCGACGGTGGGAGTGAGCCGCCCGCGACGCCATACCAAACCCAGACCGACGGCCACGACTCCAAGCGCAAGCAGCCCCGGAGACTTCGTTAGTATCGCGGCCGCCGCAACCAGTCCTGCTACCGCCCCGTTGCGCATGTCTGGACGGTCGATCAAACGCAAGGTCGCGAGCAACCCAACGCCGATAAGCGTCGCGGACATGAGATCGTTGTTCACGCGACCTGCCGCCTCCGCTGCCGCGGGCACTGCTCCAGTCATAACAGCGGCGCTAAAGGGCGTCCAGACTCTCCGTTCAGGAAACCAGCGCCGGGCCAGCGCCCACGCCGTTGCGGAGAAGATCACAAGCAGAAGAACGCCGAACGAGCGTGCCATGTAAAGGGCAGGTAGAGCGCTATCTCCCGCTGGCAAGGTTAACGGAGCGATCGCCATGTAATAGAGTGGTGGCTGATAGCCCTCAAACGAGCGGCCCTCCAGGCCCATCTCTTCCGGCTCGGTTGACGGCGGCCGGCCAATCTGGAACACCGTCCACCGGTCGGTATCAACCGCGCTCTGAACTATTGATAGCCTGACTGTCTCAGCCAGGCTCGGGATACGCCGCTCGTCACGCAGTGTCAGCGCATAATCGAGGTGCTGCTCCTCATCGAACAGGTCCCAGGGCGGAATCGCGACAGCATAGAATGCGCCGTGCAGTAGCACCAGCAGCATCGCAACCGTGAACCAGCGCCTGGGATCACGCTCAGACGCGCTCACGCGATCGCCCGATCATTGGTTTCAACAATAACCAGGCCATCCAGAACGAGACCGCCGTCAGCACCGAGCGAAACGCGCCGAAAAACAGGCGCGGCTCAATCTGTCCCGCAATCGCCTCGTAGGGATCCGGCAAGCTCGTGACTCGCTCACCGAGCAGCGGTTGCAGGAGATCCCAGGTTGTCCAGGAGCCCCACTGGGCGAAGTAGACCAGCAGGCACACGATCTGAATAGCGTGATACACCAGCATCCGCCGTGAATTCGCAACCGTCAGCGCAAGGAACGGCACTAGCCAGATTGAGTAATGAGGATGGAAAAAGGTCAGCGCGAAGAGCAGCAGGAATACCGCCGCACCTACCACTGGAAACTCTTCCTGGGACATGCCGCGCTCGCTTAACCACAACAGGCCAAGCGTGTAGATCAACGGGAAGAAAAATATCGAGTCGTCGAAGCGCAGATACACCCCGGCATCCAGCCAGTTCTGAAAGTGCAGGTGTGTGTCGAGAATACTCAGCGTCGGACTCTGTCCGGCCACGGCGATCCCGGCCACCTCGACCACGCCGGCCATAGCCAGCAGAAACCCCACCGCGAACGCCAATTGCCGCGCATTGCGCCGGTAGGCCAACAGCAAGAACGGAATCAGAACCACCGGAAAGAAACGCGTAAGGGTCGCCAGTCCAAACAGGGCGAGGGCGACCAGTCGCCGTGGATCGGTCACCTGCCTCACCGCCACCAATCCCGCCAGCACCATCAGGATCGCCAGAACATCGTGCCGGCCATAGATCGCCGTGGCATAGATAACCAGCGGATTCAGCAACCAGAACGCGGTCGCTGCCAGCCGGCGAGCGGGCTCTACCAATCGCCCGATAAGATACGCGCACGCCAGATCGGCTACAACGTAGGGCAGCTTCATCAGGAAAATAAGCCGGTAGAGGTGATCGTAGGCCAGGAAGCGGCTGTAGTCCTCGGCACTCGCGCCAACTCCGGCAATCGACGCCGTGTCTGACCAGATTCCCGCGCTATCCGGCAGCAGTGGACGAATCAGAAAGAGCCAGACGTTGTGAAGACCCTGCACCAGGAACTGGGCGGTCCAGCCAAACCACTGGCCGTCATAGGCAGCTTCCGATGCGCGCGAATAGATCTGGTACGCGTCGAAGTGCATCGTGAATGGCATCACCACAACCCGGATGAGAATCGCCACAACCCAGAGCAGCGCGAGTTTGCGCATCTGGTCGTCCTGACGCCGCTCCATCAGTCTCATCGCGAGACTCCTGAGAGTCGCGCGACCCGAATCGCCAGCAGTGACAACGGCAAGGCTGCCACCAGCAGCACTCGCTGAAGAACCGCCAGCCCAAGCAAGCTTGCGGCGCCCACGCCGGTCACACCGGAAAGGGCGACCATCGTCGCCTCACGAACCCCAACTCCACCCGGCACCGGCGCGAGCTGACCGGCCAGAAGGGGTAGCGTGCCCAGCGCCAGCACCATCGCGGGATCGACCGGCAACCGTAACGCCCAGAGCAATACCCCAACGACCGCCACCTGAGCCAGCCAGTAGAGCAGCGTCAAGCCCACCACCGCGCCCCAACTTACGTGATCTCGAGCCTGCGCAAACGCTCCACGAATTCGCCCGGCTACCCGTGCGACGCGCTCGCGGCCAATAACCCCGAGTATGACGACGGCCAGCGCGACAAACGCGACCCCAATGGCGGGAGACGGCAGCCAGCCGCCCAATGACAACAACCCCGAAAACCGTGCCGGGCCAATGTAGAGCACGACCAATGCTGAGCTAAAAACCAGCAACAAAAAATCAAGCCCCTGCTCAAGCGCGATGGCAACCAGTGATCGTCCCATCGGAATCTTCTCCGCCCGATTTGCCAGAATAGCTTTGGCGGGCGCGCCAAGAAAGCCGGGTGTTGCATAGTTGATAAGTGACGCGCTAACCGTCAGTCCCGCGGCCGTGCTAGCGGCCAGCGAATGCCCCAATGCCGCCATGATGACCCTCCAGCGCCAGGCATGGATGACCGGCAGTGCCATTCCGATGACGACAATGACGATCAATAGCTCGACACGCGCGCCGGACAGACTTCGCCAGGCATCTCCGGCTTGACCAGATAGCCAGAGAACAAGCAGAGCGGCCGCCAAACCCACCCAGAAAGCAACAGGCACGACCAGCCGCGCTCGATCCTTCACGCGCGCGAGTCCAGGCGTTCAAGCGCCAGCGTTAGCTGGTCCGCCAGCGCCCGCTGCGATCCCCACTCCAACCACGAGCGGTGGCCGGCTTCGGCAATTCTTTGTCGCTCGCCGCTGTCTCCAAGGCGTTGGATAGCCCCGGCAAGGGCCAGGGGATCAGCCGGTGGCACGAGTAGCGCCGTCTCGCCGTCAGATAAGAAGCCTTCTATCGCCGGGCTTGTCCTCGTCACAACGGCAGTACCGCTCGCCAGCGCCTGATGCACTTTATTCGGGATCACCCTGGCCGCCTTTGCTCCGTCGTCAAAAATCCCCAGCGCAACATCGGCCTCGCGCAGGCGCGTTCCGAGCTGATCAAATGGTATCCAGTCGGTCCAGACAATGCTTCTCAACCCAAGTTCATCCGCAAGCACGCGGGCGGCCGCATAGTCCTGCCCAGTCCCAACCAGCTCGATCCGGGCATCCACCCCTTGTCTCTCCAACAATGCCGCCGCTCGCAAAATCGTCTCAATTCCATGCAGCGGAATGAACTTGCCGACGAAGAGCACATCCAGCACATCGCCCACTTCTGCCGCGCCTGGATAAAACATTTCCTCGGGCGCCCCGACCTGCACCACAGCGATCCGTTGCTGGTCGAGGCCAAACTGGGTCGCAAAGAAGCCGGCATTCTCCCTGGTGTCCGCCAGCACCAGGTCGGCCATTCTCATCGAGAGACGGTCCACCAGATGAACAAGCCGCCCGGGAACACTCCCGGCACGAAACTTGCCACGATCCTCAACCAGTGTGTCCGTCAACGACACCAGCGGATTGAACACCACCGGCTTGCGCATCAATCTGGCGAGCGTTCCCAGCACCAGCATGTCAAGCTGACCGATATAGCCCACCACCAGGAGGTCACAACGCAGCAGCCGCAGCATGACGTTCGGAATCAGCCGCAGATACGCGAACAACAGCCGTATCGCGAAACCGGCCAACACAAATGGTGACAAACCGCTCTTGTCGCGCAGGTGCTCGAAAACTGGCAGGTGTGCCTCTTCAACACGCAACCCGGCGTGACGAAGCGCCCGCACGGTCAGGCGATTGCGTGGGTAGTCGCGTTCATAGGTTCCTGCATAACAGATGCGTCTCATGCTTCTCACATGCGGGATTGTAGCTGTTGAAGACAAGAAGACCGGCCGGTCAGGGCGTTTCCACCCCGGCCGGCCGACAGAGAGAGGAGGGAGAGAGATCATGATGCCAGTTGAACGCCCATCGACTCGGGGGAGCAGTCAAGCGCTCCGTACATCATGCGCGATCAGTATCCACCCTTAGCCGCTCCACGGATATGACCCAAGAGTGCGAGAAGAACCGTGACAACGATGGCGTTGAAGGGAACGCTAACCATGACTTTTGGATCGATTGCCAACGTATCGCCTGTCGTCACGTGTTGGGTTTTCTAGTTACTTCGGTGGCAACGCTTCCAGGAGCCGGTCAATATCCTCGTTGCTGTTGTAGAAATACGGCGAGATCCGGATGCCACGCCCGCGCAGCGTCACGGCGACGTTGCGTTTTTCAAGCTCTTCGACGATCTCGCCGTCGCGCTTGAGATCACCACTGGTGATCGCCACTATCTGGGAGCGATACTGCGGATCAAGCGTCGAGACGACGGTATAACCACTCTCAGTCACGCCCGCAGCCAGACGGTCGATCAAGCCCGCCGTATGCCGCGCGTTCCACTCGGGGCTGACCTCGCGCACGAGGGAAAGAGACGAGTGCAGGGCGGTTAGCCCGATGATGTTCATGCCACCGGTCTGGTAACGCTCTGCGGTGGACTTGAAGTTGAGCTTGTACTCGGAATCCTCCCAGCTTGCGTCCACCGACATCCGGCCGGCATAGGTTGGACGAATACGCTCGATGGCGCCCTCGGCGAACACCACCACAGCAATGCCGAAGCTCGCCAGCAGCCACTTGTAACCATGTGCCGCAACGGCCGTCACACCAGAGCCATTCAAATCAATCAGCTGCGCGCCGAGTGACTGGGTAGCATCCACAAACAGCTCAATGCCCCGGCTCTGGCACAAGCTGCCGAGCGCCTTCAGATCGTTCTTATAGCCATCCATGAACTCAACGTGCGAAAGAGCCACGGCGCGGGTGCGGTCGTCCATCGCGGCTTCGATTAAACCGATATCGGTGTGGCCCGCAGCATTCTTCTCAACGAAACGCACCGTCACACCCCGATACTCCAGGTTCAGGAAGGGGTAGACAACCGAAGGAAACTCCTCAACTGGAATCAGGACATTGTCGCCATCTTTCCAGTCGATGCCATTAGCCAGCAGGTTCATGCCCTCTGCCAGCGAGCCGTTAAACGTCACCATGGATGGGCTGCCGCCGGCCAGTTCAGCGATTCCCACGCGCGCTCCGGTAATAATCTCTTCGTTTCTGGAATCGTCAAAATCCGACGGGCTAGCCCAGCTTGCCGCGTAATCCTGAACCGCCTTCACCGTCCTTGCGGGAAACGGGCCGTGGGCCGCGTGGTTGAGATACGCCCACTCACTCGTCATCGGGAACTCGTCCCGGTATGCCTGGACTCCGACTGTTTGCGCCATGCTGTGGCCGTCCTCTCTGTCTCGTTCTCGTCAGTTACGGGCGCATCGTAGCAGGCGAGGATGCCACGTGGAACGATCGTTGCATTTGAGAAATCCGCAACCGGCGCGGCATGATCTGGGTTGGAGCCTCTCTGCTTGACGGTAATCGAGGCTTCAGTTGATGAAAGACGCCCGCCGGGGAGCGCTGATGACCCAAGGAATCGAGCGGCTGGAAATTCCGCGTGGATACAACACGCGCCTCGACCCCATGCCCAGGCTCATACTCTTCGACCTCGACAACACACTGTGCGATCATGCGACGTCGCGGTCGCTGCGGGTGCGTCATGCTTTTGCGCCGTTCTTCGCGAATGAAACGGATTTGGGACAGGCCGTGCAGGAAGCTGTCACGCGCTCAATGGAGGGCACTACCCACTTCCCCGGGATCCTCGAGCAATATGGAGCCGATGCGAACGCCGCCGAGGCGGCGCGCGAGCGCTACGTCTCGGACCGCTACCGTGGCCTTGAACTCTATAGCGACGCGCTGCACACCATCGAAAAAGTGAAACAGGTGGCCTCAATCGGCATGATTACGAATGGTCCAACTGACATCCAGCAACCCAAGATCGACCTGCTCCAGATCGAGCATCTGTTTCCGTTCATTCTTATCTCGGAGAGCGTCGGCATCTGGAAGCCTGATCCGGCCATCTTTCACATGGCTCTGGAAAAGGCAGGTATCGCCGCCGAGGACGCCATCTACGTGGGCGACTCACCGGTTGCCGATGTGCCGGGCGCCAAGGCAGCCGGAATGCGCTCGGTCTGGATCAATTGCGCCGGCATCAACTGGCCCGGCGACGAGCCGCCCGACATCGAGATTCGTGATCTGAACGAGCTTCTGCTCAGCCTGGGACTTGCGCCGTGACGAAACATTCCCTGATGTGGATCGCCTGCCTGTTCATGATCACCACGGCTCTGCTGGCGGCCTGCGGCGGAGGCAACGCCAACGAAGATTTGCCGTCCTTCGAACCTTCGGCATCCGGTGAGCCCACGGCACAATCCGATTCCAACGTCGCCGCGCCAACCGTCACAACGCACCAGCCCGAGGTGGCAGCGACTTCGACCGCCATGATGCCAACCAGCCTCTCACCGGAACAGCTCCAGGAGCTCAAGCCAAATGAGCTTGGCTGGATCCCAGTTTTGCAATACCATCATTTCGGGCCGGAGCCGGACGAGCTTACCCGCACTCCGGAACAGTTTCTCGGTGATCTCCAGTGGCTATATGACAACAATTTCTACGTCGTCAACGTCGGTGAGTACATCAACGACACCATGGATGTCCCGGCCGGAAAGCGCCCGGTAATGCTGACGTTCGACGATAGCGCCATCAGCCAGTTCAGCCTGGCGCCATTGCCAAGCGGCCAGATGGCAATAGAAGCAGACTCTGCCGTCGCAATTATGGAAACCTTCTTCAACGCACACCCTGACTTTGGGCGCGGCGGTCACTTCTCCATTCTCCCGGACCGTGCCTTCTCCTGGCCGGACGCCTGGGATCAACAGCAATACTCGGGCGACAAGCTCATCTGGCTTGTCCAGAACGGCTATGAGCTTGGCAACCACACTCTCGATCACGCGAATTTAGCTGAGCTGAGCACGGACGAGATTCATTTTCAGCTCGGTGAAGCTGAATTGTATACCCGCGATAAGTTCATCGAGGATGCACGTCTGGACATTGTGACGTTGCCCTACGGCGGCTATCCAATGGGTGGTGACGATACAGTCTTCAAGGGCTTTTACTACGAGGGTGAATTTTTCGAGTACTTCGGTGTGCTGCTGGTCGGGGCAAACCCGGCCGTCTCGACGCTCAGCGAGGTCTACGATCCGTACGCGATTCCAAGGATCCAAGCGTTCGACGCTGAACTGGATTACTGGTTCGAGTTCATTGAGGAGAACCCCGGTATAATGTATGTCAGCGACGGAAACCCTGACACGGTGACCGTTCCGAACGATTTGCCCTATGAACTCAGTGAAACGCTCGACGAATCGAAGCTCAACGGCCGCACCTTGATCCGTTATTAGCCGGCCAGCATCCAGCCTGAACCGCAGGCAGTTCCCGGAAGGAAAACGTAGCTTTCATGACAGCCCGACGAATTATTCTCGCCGACGAAATGGGATATTGCTGGGGTGTGCGCCGCGCGCTGGATATCGTCGAAAAAGCCGGCGACACGGCAGAACCAATTGCAACCATCGGCGACGTCATCCACAACCCGCAGGTTGTCGAGCGTCTGAAAATCAAAGGCATCGACACGTCGGCGAGCATCTCGGATGCCAAAGAGCGCGGATTTCAGCGAGTGGCTATCACGGCCCATGGGACCGGCCCGCAGATGGCGATCGACGCCAACAGCAACGGTCTCCAGCTACTCGACACCACCTGTCCTCTGGTGACGAAAGTCCAGCGGCTGGCGCAGCGGCTTGTCAAGCAGGGCTACACCATTGTCGTCTACGGTGATTCATACCACCCCGAAGTGCGTGGCGTTATTGCCTGGGCCGACACGACCCGCGCCTACGCTGCCAAGAAAGTCGTTGACCTGCCCTGGAACGCCGCTCGTGGGTCAAAAGACCCGGACGCCAGCGTTCCGCCTCGCAAGGTGGCCGTTGTCTCACAGACTACCAAGAACACCAGCGAGTTCCTGAAATTCGTCAACGATCTCTCAGCCTACGTGTTGCCCGAAGGCGGCGAGATTCGCGTTTGCAACACCATTTGCGAGCCAACCTACACTCGCCAGAACGCGCTGAGAGATTTGGCGCAAGAAGCCGATCTGATCCTGGCCATCGGCGGCAAGAAGTCATCCAACACCGCACGGTTGGCTGAAGTGGGCAACCAGCTTGGAGTGCTCAGTTTTCACATCGAGCGCCCGGAGGAGATTGCGGACGAGTGGCTAGCCGACAGCCACAACGTCGGCATCACAGCCGGTGCATCCACGCCCGATGACGTCATCATGTCCGTCGTGCAGTATCTTGAATCCAGGGGATTCGAGGCTCCAGAAGAGGGATTGCGCGAGTATGACCTCGAAGCAACGCCGTCGTTCTAAAGGCAGCGACTACGATCCGCGTCAATCACTCGATGCCGCCCGCCAGGCCGCCCGTGAAGTGGCAGAGCTTGACGGCGACGAGATTGATGTCGACCCGGCCAGCGAGCTGTTCTTCGAGTTCGCGGCGCCGTTGTTGCTTGGCGCCCGCGACGAGCAAGAGTTCGAGATCGCGGCCACCATCGCCGAGTTCGTGTGGAGCGCAACTCACTTCAGCTCCGCCGAACAGGTCTATATGCTCGACGAGTTTATCCAGGAAACCGGTGTGCCGGAAGAGATGATCCCGTGGCTGATCGAGGTGTACTCCGAGTTGGCTGTCCGCAAGGAGCTACTGGTCGGCTGACCACGGTGCCCCGCTGATAGAGCAGCATGATCCAGGTAATCAGTCGATTGGAACTCTTCGTTCCGAGAGTTCCAATCGCTGTACAGTTGGCAATTGAGGCTTAAGCTCGCGCAGCACTGCCTGAAAGCGCTCCTCTTGGTCCGGTCGCAGGAGCCCCGCCTCGCGAGCCTCATACACCGTGTGTAAGCGGTCCATGGCCTCGTGCCACTCCATTTCCCAAGCATGGAGGTTGATCATAGGCTCGTCATCCCACTCCTCGACAATGGTAGGGAGATCATGGACCATCGCTGGCGCATAGTTAAGGTTCGTGTCGACTCGTGTCAGGGTATCGGCTCTCGCAACCATCGCTCGCCCCTACTCTCGTCTAAGACGAAATGGCTCAGTCCCATTTCCGGCTGGTAACCGGTTGCCCAAGCATCATAATCCACCGAATATCCTGCCAGAATCAATTCGGCGCCTTCTGGTCCGCGGTACTCGAACGAGCGTGCCACGAAGGAAAGGCGAACGGAGCCGAAACGTGACTCAAGCGACCCCCCTCCGTCCAGACCGCTGACAGCCTGACGCAAGATCTCAACGTACTCGTCATACGGGGTCCCCGGAGGCCATTGCCGGCCCCTCACAACATGTTTGAGAAAGTGAACCTCGCCGTTGTGCAACTGGTCCTTGGCATGTACTACGCGACCATTCCACACGAGGTCAACAATCACTCCGCCTGCACGTACCAGTCGCCCTTCGTCGAACCCAACATCAGCCACATGCTTACGAATGGCCTCGATCTCAGCGTCCGTCGCCGGTCGACGGCTCTCGGCAAGCTCATGGCTCAATCGATTAACAGGATGCGCGCTCCCAGAACCTTCAGACGAACTCGCGTGCTGCCTTCTCACCCAAACCGCCCCGGCCTAGAAACCGGGGCGGGTCCAACTGCAATATTCGGCGGACGCTAGCCCGCCTTTGCCTCCAGGTAATTGATCAACGCGCGCACCCCAACACCGGTTGGTCCCTTGACCCGGTAGCCACTTGCGGTGTCGCTGGTGGCAGCGCCGGCAATGTCGAGATGGGTCCACTTCTTGCCTTCGGCGAACTCGGAGAGCAGGAGCGCGGCGGTGATCGAGCCGCCCCCACGGCCGCCGGAGTTCTTCATGTCGGCGATTGGGCTGCTGATCTGCTTCTTGAGCGCGTCCCAGAGCGGCATCTGCCAGAACAGCTCGCCGGCCTCAGTACCGGCCGCGACGACCGCTTTGGCCATGTCATCATCGTTACTGAAGACCGCCACGCTCTCAGCGCCGATAGCAACCACCTTAGCCCCGGTAAGGGTCGCCAGGTCGATCATCTCCTCTGCGCCTTGCCGGGCAGCGTAGACCAGCGCGTCGGCCAACACGAGGCGGCCTTCGGCGTCCGTCGAGATAATCTCGATTGTCTTGCCGTTCAAGGCGGTCAACACATCACCTGGGCGGAAGGCGGTATCACTGGGCATGTTCTCAGCCGCCGCGATAATGCCGTGGACGGTGTACGGAAGATCGAGGCCGGCGAGAGCACGCATCGCGCCCAACACCGCCGCGCCGCCGGCCATGTCAGTTTTCATCGTGACGATGCCATCGGTAGTCTTCAGGCTCATGCCGCCGGTGTCGAAGGTAATACCCTTGCCGACGAACGCAATCGTGCCTTTGGATTCGCCACGGGGTGTATAGGTGAGGTGCATCATCCTCGGTGGATGCGTGCTTCC
>JACCZH010000045.1 GCA_013696045.1 Chloroflexia bacterium | reverse complement strand
GGAGCAGTATGCGACCGTGTCTAAACCGGAGGGAGCATCACCATGACATCAGCGAAGACAGCAGGAGAGCTCGTAGCCGAAGCCAAAGGACGCATTGACAATCTCAGTGTCGATCAGGTCGCCGGGGAGATGGAAAGCGGCAACGCGACGCTCATCGACTTGCGCGAGCCAAATGAGCTCGCCGACAACGGCCGTATTCCCGGCTCCGTGCACGCTCCACGAGGCATGTTGGAGTTCTACGCCGACCCCACCACTCCCTACCACCGCCCCGAGTTCAACCCGAACAACCGCATCATCCTGCACTGCGCCTCCGGCGGGCGCTCCGCCCTCGCGGCCGACACGCTCAAGCAGATGGGCTACACCAACGTCGCCCACCTTGACGGCGGCATGAACGCCTGGAAGGAAAGCGGCCAGCCCGTCGAAGGTTGATACACTGGGGCAGGTTCGTCTGGGAGCAACGAGGGCGGGTGGTTTTGCCACCTGCCCTCGCGTTATCTATCACACCGAATCAATCCCGCGTTACTCGTAGCGCAGCGCCTCCGCCGGCATGATGCGGGTGGCCTGGCGGGCGGGAATCCAGGTCATGAGGAGCGCCACCGCCATCGTGGCGACCACTACCACGCTGATGATCTGCCAAGGAATCAGGAAGCTGGTGAACTCAGCGCCGCCGCCAACTGAATCGCTCAGCAGCAGGTTGCGCGAGAGCATCAGGCCCAGAGCCGTGCCGGACAGGATGCCCATGCCGACCACAAAAGCCGTCTCGATCATGAATGAGAGCGAGACCGTCTCCCTCTGGTAGCCCAGCGAGCGCAGCACGCCGATCTGCTGGCGACGCTCCACCACCGAGCGGAAGGAGATGACACCGACCGCCGCGACTCCCACCAGCAGCCCGAGACCCATGAAGCCCTGGATGATGTAGAGGAAGCCGGTCTGCTGCCGCTGCAACTCTTTGATCTCGTCGCGGATCGAGCTGGCCTGCACGCCGTTCTGGAGCAGGGTCGATTCGATCGACTTCGAGACGTCAGCGGCCTGCTCCGGGTCGTCCAGAGCCACGAAGTACGAGGTCAGCGCCGTCTGGCTGTAGGCCGCGTCCAGCGTCGCTTGCGACATGTGCAGGCCGAACAGGATGCTAATCTTGCTGTCGATGACACCAATGATCTTCACCTGATGCACGTTGCCAGTCTGCGAGTCGATCAGTTCGACAGGAATTGGCTCGAAGCCCTGGACATTACCTTTGAGCTCGTTCAGCATGAAGTTGTCGCTGGGTGCGATGCTGCCGTCTTCCGGGATCGCGAACGAGTCGATCACGGCCACATCCGGCTCGGTCACGAGCGCCTGAACGATAGCTTCGTCCGTCTCATAGCCCGCCGCGCGCTGCCCAAACGAGAGCTCGCTATTCTGGACGAACGCTTCATTCATACCGACAACTCCGGCCGACTTCCACTCCTCGGTTTCGGCGATGCGCATGTGCGAGGAGACCTCGCTCGGGCTCGTCGTTACACCGGTTGCTGAGAAGCCTGTCGTATCCACGTCCTGTGTCTGGAGCGTACCGGCAAAGTCGTCGATCGGGTTTGAGCTTAGCGAGGTCGCCCGGACGTCCCAGCCAGCGCCGGCTTCGTCGCCGCTAAAGAGCGCCAGGAAGTTCTGGTTCATGGTCGCCATCATCACCAGCGAGAAGATGATCAGGCTGAACATAGCGATGGTCATGCCGGTGCGTCCACGGGCCGCGCCTGGATAGGCAACCGCCGTGCGGATGGCCGGCAGCTTCGACTTGAACACGCCACCGAGCGCTGAGATGCCAGCTAGCAGAATGTCGGTGTTGTTGACGATTACCATCGTCGCGCCGATGACCATAAAGATGCCCGACAGGAAGAACCACTCCATGCCGCCGCTGAGCTCGCCAAACAGGCTGTTGGCGACGCTCTCCGGCAGCAGCCAGAACACCACCAGATAGATGCCGGTCACGCTAAAGAGCAGACGGCTCGACACCCCGAAGAAGCGGGCGATGAGCGCGACACCGAACGGCAGCAGGCTCATGCCCAGGTAGAACGGGAACGCCTGCTCGGCGCTCAGGCCGGACACCGTAGCCAACCCGCCCACGATCAGCAACAGCGCTCCCCAGACCAGTCCGCTCTTCTTGCGCTTGGCGGAAACGATATCCGGGATGTCGCGCACCGCCGCCGTGATGTTGATGCGGCTGATCTTCCAGGATGCGCCAACCACCGTCAGGAAGGTGATGATGACGCCCAGACAGTAGGCCACCACCAGGCTACGTGGCGAAACGTACGCCTCGATTGGCACAAACTCGCCGAAGATGGCTTTTAGACCAAACGCGATACCATAGGTTGCCGCCACACCCATGGCCGAGCCGACCAGACCGGCCAGTATCGCATAGCCGGAACCCTCGGCAATGAACTGCTGAACGAGCTGCCGCCGGTGGGTGCCCACGGCACGCGCCATGCCCATCTCCGGTCGCCGCTCGGCAGCCAGCATCGTAAAGATCAGGACGATCAGGAGGATGCCAGCCGCGATCGAGAAGAGACCGAGGACCAGGAAGAAGCCGG
>JACCZH010000043.1 GCA_013696045.1 Chloroflexia bacterium | reverse complement strand
GAATGGGAACAGTCTCAGCCGACGCCTCCGGTTGAGGCCTCTACCGGGGGTGTTACCGAGCGGCTGCGCGGCCTGCGCTAGCGCAGGCTGGGTCGTCCGATGACCCAGCACTGAGCTTTCCTGTTGGCGATTCGTCCCAAAATATTGCTGACATTGACACGATGCGCCATTTCAGCTACCATCCACAAACTATTCCGTCATACGCTCGCGCGAGAGGCGCCGGAGATGGCTCCGCCTATCCAGGCTGTTCAGGTCGACGACCTCGACCTCAAGATTATCGGTGCGCTTCAGGTTGATGGCAGACGGCCGGTCGCTGAAATCGCCCGTGAGCTTGGCGTTCCAAAATCCACGGTGCAGCGTCGCCTTGACACGCTGATCCGCGAGCGGGTCATCATGGTTGCTGCCTATGCAGATAGCGCCAGACTTGGACTGGGCATCCACGTTCATCTCAATGTGCGTGTCGAGCTCGTCGAGTATCAAGCGGTTATCGATGCGATTGCCGCGCTTACCGAGATGCGTTGGGTAGCTGTCACAACAGGTCCAGCCGATATCGTGGCCGAAGCCTACTTTGCCTCTCCCAACCACCTGCACGAGTTCATCAAAGAGAAGCTCGCCCCGATAAAGGGCATCTCCAGCGTTGAAACATCGGTGATTCTGAGCATTGAGAAGCTCACGTTTCACTGGGATGCGCTGCTTGACGAAGCCGCGCACCATATCTTGCCGCACATTCGGCTCGGCACGTCAGCCGAGTCATATGCGCGTCCAGGCAATCAGCACGACGATCCTCGCATTGAAATTGAGGTTGCCCCGCCTGAGGAACATTGCCGCGGTCCTGGCGGCACATCCTGACCGTCACGCGCTCAGCGTTTACGAGAAATGGAGATGAAGGTCAATGGATCACATAGCCGATAAACTCAACGCACAGCTCGCCGCGCAACCGTTCAGCCGTCGTACCCTCGTCAAACGGGCCTCAATGCTCGCATTGAGCGTGCCCGCTGTTTCCGCCGTTCTTGCCGCCTGTGGCAGCGACGACCCTGGCGAGCCCTCCGACGTAGCAGACACTGTCGACGCCACCCCCACTGAGGGAGCCGGCATCACCGTTCAGCAGAACGCAACCGCAACCACACCGGCCGAGCCGTCGGGTGGCGCAACCGCGGAGAGCACGTCCGCGGCAGAACCGACCACAGCCGCGCCAGACTCCACCGCGTCCACGAGCGCGCCAAGTGGCGCCTCTGGAGGATCAATCACAGTTTCGCGACAGGTGGACTCCGAGAATCTGGACCCGGTCATTCAGGACGGCAATATCAACATCTGGGTCTTCATGAGCATCTATGACCAACTGGTGGGCATTGACGATGACGGCCTCGCCCTGATACCCCGCCTCGCCGAATCCTGGGAAGTCGACGACGACGGTGCGACGTATGTCTTCAACATTCGCTCAGGCGTGCAGTTTTTCGACGGGTCCGATATGACCGTTGAAGACATCAAGTGGTCGATCGAGCGCGCCAGAGACACCGAAGAGAGCCCCTGGACCTTCAGCCTGGCCCAGGTGCAAGAGATCACCACCCCGGATGAATCCACCGTCGTTATCTCCCTCACCGAGCCCTGGGCGCCGTTTCTACCGCAGGTCGCGATGTTCAATGCCAGCGTCATCTCGAAGGCATTCGCCGACGAAAACGGCGTCGGCGCGCTTGTTGACCAGACCATGGGTACCGGTCCTTTCCAGCTGAGCGAGTGGCGCAAGGGCGAACAGATGACCATGGTGAAGAATCCTAACTACTGGGAAGAAGGCCTTCCGCTCCTCGACGAGATCATCTGGTCGGTCGTGCCGGACGGCAACAGCCAGATCCTGCAAGTGCAGGGAGGCGAAATTGACGGCATTATCGGCCAGGGCGATGTGCCACTCAACCGTGTCCCCGATCTTGGACAGGACGAGAATCTCCAGGTTCTCACCTGGACATCGACCTACAATAACTTCATCCCGCTCAACACGCGCAACGCGCCGTTGAACGATGTGAAGGTTCGGCAAGCACTCAACTACGCAACGGACAAAGAGGCGCTCATCGAGACAATCCTGTTCGGCAACGCTGAGGTTTCCAATAGCTTCATGCCGAACGGCGCCCTCTACTGGAATCCCGATCAGGAAGGCTACCCATTCGATCTGGAACGCGCCCAGGAACTGATGGCGGAGTCGGAGCATCCGGATGGGTTCACGCTTGGATTCCTCGTTCGCGCAGGCAACCAGCAGCAGGTGCAAATCGCCACCGCTCTCAAGGACATGTGGGCTGGGATCGGTGTCGACCTGGATATCCAGCAGCTTGATCAAGCCGTGGTCCAGGATCTGTATCGCTCCTTCGAATTCGAGGCGATCCTGAGCGGATGGACCAACGACATCATCGACCCCGATCAGCTCGTTTCGTACGCCATCATCCCCGAAACCATCGAGAACTACCGCACCGGTTGGGTAAACGATGAGGCTGTCGAACTGGCAAACGAGGGACGCACCACCCTCGAAGACGATGCGCGCCGCGAGATCTATCACGAGATTCAACGCATTCACATGGAGGACGCGCCGTTTGTCTATCTGTATGTGCTGCCCTACATCGATGTGATGAATCAGCGAGTACAGGGGTACTTCCACCACCCGATGGGGCCGTATATTTTCAAGGAAACGACCGTCGAAGAATAACGCTGCCGGCACAGTGAGGGCGGGTTCACCCGTCCTCACTGCGCCTAGCTGGAGAAGCATATGACCCGGGGGCAATACATCCTACGGCGGCTCGTTCAAATGATACCGGTG
>JACCZH010000020.1 GCA_013696045.1 Chloroflexia bacterium | reverse complement strand
TGCTCTCTGTAGTTGGCTACATTGTAGATTGGAATCTGAGCCCATTCTTCTTCCTCTGAGGAGGGAACTGGGCGTCGCAGCCGATTCTGGAGAGTACGTAGTCCTGCTAAGGGGCTCTCATCTTCTTCAATCCAGCCAGCAGACTGCATTAAGCTAACCGATAGGATGTATGGGAGAATTCCTAGGCTCAGAAACAGAATAGGTGTGACAGCGATGAATGACAGAATTTTCACTATCGTAACTTCGTCTGCCAACACTGCAATGTACCCAAACCAAATAGTAAGCATTATTGTGGTGACGAGTAGAGTGAGGCCCATCCAGCCTTTGACTGAAGTCACTATCAACTCCTAGATCGGTAATGCGGCAAGGACCGTGATGCATTGAACCGAACGAACCGCCGCGTTCACAATGAAACGAGCCATGAACATCGTAGGACTCAGTGCGGTTCCGCTCACCCCCTTCGTCGACGCCGCGATCGATGAACGCGCCTTTGCGTGACTCGTTGTGCGGCTGGCAGGGCATGGTCCAGGTCATCACGATTGACTGGCATCAAGCCCGGCTGAGAGGTCGGGGATTACCGGGTTGCTCCTTTCGACCAATATCTCTGTAGATCCGGCTCAGCGGAGCTGGGTTCCAACAATTCGATGCCTTGAGTGATTATAAGGACTTGGTAAGATGCGGTGTATCGGACCGATCAGGTAGCCAATGGCAACGGCTCTGGACATTGCCAGAGCCGTTGCCGTAGTGGTTTTGCCTGTGTTGGCAGGCGGACAAGAGGTCGTGTCTCACTCGGCCTTGCCCCTGCTGTAAGAATGGGCGCCCGCGCCCGCGAGATCACCGCCCTGGACGATCAGGTAGTCGTCGCGGATCGGACGTCCCTCGAAGAAGCATTCGAGTATTTCACGGGTTCCTGCCGCGTACCGGGCCTGCGCGGACAGCGACGATCCGGAGATATGCGGCGTCATCCCCTCGTGCGGCATCGTTCGCCACGGATGGTCTTCAGGCGGCGGCTGCGGGAACCAGACATCACCGGCGTATCCGGCCAACTGCCCACTTTCCAGCGCCGCCACCACCGCATCGCGGTCGACGATTTTTGCGCGCGCCGTGTTGACGATATAGGAGCCGCGTTTCATCTTCCCGATCAACGCCTCGTCGAACATGTTCTCGGTTTCGGGGTGCAGCGGACAGTGGATCGTCACCACATCGCAGACGGCGACCATTTCCTCGACGGTGAGATGCCAGGTGACGCCGAGTTCCCGCTCGACCTCCTCGGGCAGGCGAACTCGGTCGAAGTAGTGAAGATGGACGTCGAACGGCTTCAGCCGGCGCAACACCGCCGCGCCGATCCGGCCCGCCGCGACCGAGCCGACGTGCATCCCTTCGACATCGTAGGAGCGGGACACGCAGTCGGCGATGTTCCAGCCACCGGACCGGACTACGTCGTGGGACGGCAGGTAGTTGCGAACCAGTGACAGGATCATCATCACCGTATGTTCCGAGACGCTGATCGAATTGCTGTAGGTGACTTCGGCCACGGTGAGGTCGTTGTCGATGGCTGCCTGGAGGTCGACGTGGTCGGAGCCGATGCCCGCGGTTATCGCCAGCTTGAGATTTTTCGCCTTGCTGATCCGCTCAGCGGTCAGGTAGGCCGGCCAGAACGGTTGCGAGATCACGACATCGGCGTCCACAAGCTCTCGCTCGAACACCGAATCCGGGCCGTCCTTGTCCGATGTGACCACCAGTTCGTGCCCGTTGCGCTCAAGATATTCTCGCAGGCGCAACTCGCCCGACACGCTGCCGAGCAACTGCCCAGGTTCGAAATCAATCGATTCCGGAGTCGGAACGGTCTGGCCGCCAGGGTAGTGGTCGATGCGCGGCAGTTCGTGGCGGGCATACGAATCGGGATACCCATCGACAGGGTCATCGTAGAGAACGCAGAGGACCTTCGCCATTGTGTTCGCTCCTTCGTTGACGAGGAAGACGTGACTGCCACGCTCTGACGTTCCGTGACCATCCCGACACGTCCATCCTGGAGGTTGTACCGTTGGAGTTGATTCTAGCACCGGTGGGGTGT
>JACCZH010000001.1 GCA_013696045.1 Chloroflexia bacterium | reverse complement strand
GCATCCATTGGGTCATCGTCGGCGGAGAGTCCGGTCCAAAAGCCCGGCCGATCGATGCTGAGTGGGTCATAGATATCCGTGACCAGTGTCTTGAAGCTGGTGTGCCCTTCTTTTTCAAGCAGTGGGGCGGTCGAAATAAGAAGAAGACCGGCCGGATACTTGAAGGGCGAACCTGGGATGAGTTCCCAGACACCATCGTCGCGGACCAGCGAGAACTCATTCATGCATAGTCATTGCTGGTTCTCTCATATAACACTCTGCCCTCAATCAGCGCAGGCCTAAGCACCGTGCCGACGATATGGCCGCGTCGGGTAATCTCGTCAAGTGTTGTGACGATGATGTCTTTGCTCACAAGGACATCGTTCAAGGCGCGCCGGATAGCGATCCTCGTACCTTGACGGTCCGTGCCATCAGGCATGACCACCAGCAGATCGACATCGCTATATTCCCGCGCGTCTCCACGGGCATGAGAGCCGAACAGGATGATCTTCTCCGGCTGGAACTCCCGGACGATCCGGTCGACCATCTCGGTGATGGCTGAGGTGACGGACATGTCGAGCTCCCGTCTGGATTGGCGTGATCTCCGCGAATCCTACATCTTCAGCAGCGCCTCGCGCATCCGCTCCAGTGCCTTCTCGATGTTCTCCAGTGAGTTGGCATAGGAGATGCGCAGGTAGCCTTTGCCCTGGGCTCCGAAGCTGGTGCCGTCCACCATGGCGACGCCGGCCTCGTTGAGGAGGTAGTCGGCGATGTTGTCACCGTAATGCGACACGTTGGGGAAGACGTAGAACGCGCCCAGCGGCAAGTTGCAGGTGACGCCGGGGATGTCGTTGAGTCCTGCCACGATGGCGTCGCGCCGGCGCTGGAATTCGGCCACCATCTGCTCCACTGGCTCCTGTGGACCGGTCAGCGCGGCAACGCCGGCCAGCTGCGTGAAACCGGGCGTGCAGGAGTTGCAGTTGATCGCCAGCCGGGTGACTTGCAGCGCCAGGTCGCGTGGCATGACACCGAAACCCAGCCGCCAGCCGGTCATCGCGTATGTCTTCGAGAAGCCGTCCAGAATGACCGTGCGCTCCTGCATGCCGGGGTAGCTGATGATGCTGGGCTGTTCGAAATCGCCGTAGACGATCTTGCGGTAGATCTCGTCGGACATCACCACGAAGTCGTGCTTCACCGCCAGCCGGGCCAGTTCGCTGATCTCCTCGTCGGTCAGCACGCCGCCGGTGGGGTTGGCCGGCGAGTTGATGATGACCAGCCGGGTGCGGTCGGAGATCAGTGCGCGCAGCTCGTCCAGATCGAACCGGAAATCATTCTCCTCGCGTAGCGCCAGCGGCATGGGCGTCGCACCTGAGAAGTTGACGACCGAGCCGTAGATCGGGAAGCCGGTGTCTGGATAGATCACTTCGTCGCCCGGGCCAGCCAGCGCCAGGATCAGGTAGAACATGATCGGCTTGCCGCCGGGTGTGACGACCACCTGGTCCGGCTCGATCGTTACACCTCGTGTCTGGCTGACTTCATTTGCGATGGCCTCGCGCAGCTGGGGAATCCCGGCCGGCGGGGTGTAGTGTGTCTCGCCGTTGCGCAGCGCCTCGATCCCAGCCTCGATGATGTGCGCCGGTGTGTCGAAATCCGGCTCGCCGAGCTGGAGGTGAATAATGTCGCGGCCCTGCGCCTCAAGTGCCCGTGCACGAACCATTACGTCGAACGCGCTCTCGGTGCCGAGCCTGGACATCCGCTCCGCGAAATGCAGTGGTGTGGTCGCCATGGTCGTTCTCCCGTCCCCGCTATCTGCAGGATGTGTGCGTATATTCCTGTATTCATCAAATCGTATCAGCCTGAACGCTAGTCAGCGCGCGCGACTTCGGATAGTTTAGACGGATACAGAGTTGCCGCGAGAATATAGGGGTGGATAAAGAGCATGGCAGGATTTGGACCACTACAGGGTGTGCGGATTGTCGATCTTGGCACCATGATCGCGGCGCCGTACGGGGCGTCGTTGCTGGCTGATTTTGGCGCGGACGTTATCAAGGTCGAACTGCCCGGCACAGGCGACAGCAGCCGGGCGTTGACGCCGCAAATCGACGGCATCTCGGTGCGCTGGACTGGACTCAACCGCAACAAGCGCTGCATCACGCTGGATCTCAAGTCATCGACAGGCCGCGATGTCTTCCTGAAGCTCGTCGCCAAGTCCGACATCATCATGGAGAACTTCCGGCCGGGCACGCTTGACCGCTGGGGTCTGGACTACGAAACGCTGAAGGAAGCCAATCCTGGCATCATCCTGGTGCACATCTCCGGCTATGGGCAAACCGGACCGAACCGCGAGATGGCCGGCTTCGGCACACCGGCCACAGCCTTCAGCGGTGTCACCTATTTAATGGGCGATCCAGAGCTGCCACCGATGAGCCCGCCGTTTTCTCTGGCCGATTATGTGGCCGGCATGATGGCTGCCTTCGCCGGAATCATGGCGCTCTATCATCGGGATGTGCATCATGATGAAGAGGGCCAAGAGGTGGACGTCTCGCTCTACGAGCCGTTGTTCCGGATGCTGGAGTTCCTGGTGGCTGAGTTTGACAAGCTCGGTGTGGTCCGCGAGCGAACCCCTGGTTTGTCTGGTGGAGCCAGCCCGGCCGGCACATTTCAGACCCAGGATGGCAAATGGCTGGTCCTGGTTACCAGCACCGAGCGCACCTGGCAGCGCTTGCCGGCGGCGATTGGACGCCCCGAGTTGCTCCACGATCCCCGTTTTCAGACCAATACTGACCGGGTAAAGCACAACGACGTCCTCGACAAGATCCTGACTGACTGGTTTGCGAGTCTGCCCTACGCCGAGTCCAAGGCTCGTCTCGACACCGCCGGTTGCCCGGTGAGTCTGGTGTATTCGATCCAGGATATCTTTGAAGATCCCCACTACCAATCCCGTCAGGACATTATCGAAGTGCGGCACCCAACTCTCGGTCACATCAAGATGCCGGGCATCGTGCCGAAGTTTTCGCGCACGCCCGGAAAGGTCGAGTTTGCGGGACCTGCTCTCGGAGAACACAACGAGGACGTGCTATCCGGCCTACTGGGAATGAGTGAGTCTGAAGTACAGCGCCTGCAAGAGCAGGGAACGATTTAGGAGAACGCGTAATGCTCGCAAATCTGCCCAAGTCCGTCACGATTGTCGACATGACGCCGCGAGACGGATTCCAGATGGAGTCTGGCTACGTTATCCCGACCGAACAGAAGATCGAGATTGTTAACATGCTGTCGCGCACCGGTGTCCCGGAGATTCAGGTGACAGCCTTTGTCCGTCCCGAAGCGGTGCCGCAGCTCAAGGACGCAGCAGAGGTGATGAAGGGAATTGAACGGATTCCCGGTGTGAAATATCGCGCGCTGGTTCCCAACCTGAAAGGCGCGGAGCGAGCAATCGACGCCGGCGCTGACGAATTGAACATGCTCCTTTCCGTGACCGACTCGCATAGCCTGAGCAACGCTAACCGCACCACGGAAGACGCATTGGATACCTTGGCTCCGGTGGTCAAACTGGCTCGGGAAAAAGACGTTCCAGTAACCGGCGGTACTGCCTGTTCCCTGGGCTGCCCGTTTGAGGGCTTTCCGCCGGTCGAGCGGCTCGTCTGGGTGATCGAGCGCTTTCACGGATGGGGGGTCCGGAAAATCTCGGTGGCTGACACAGTCGGGATGGCCAACCCTGTCCTGGTTTACGATCGTCTTAGCCGGCTGCGAGAGCGCTTCCCGGACGTGGAGTTCAGCCTGCATCTCCACGACACCCGCCGCATGGCGATGCCCAACATCATCGCCGGGCTCCAGGCTGGAGTAACCGAGTTCGACGGTACGGTCGGCGGCCTGGGTGGTTGCCCCTACGCTCCCGGAGCAACCGGCAACATCTCCACCGAAGACATGGTGCATATGTTCCACGAGATGGGCATCGAGACCGGAGTGGACCTCGACGGCTTGCTCGATGTGGCGCGTCGGCTGCGTGAGATCGTCAACCACGATCTCGACAGCAACATCCTGCGCGCCGGCAAGAGCAGTGACCTCATTCAGGAAAAGGTGACCGGGCAGCGCAGGCTGGCGTAAGAAGGCAAGGAACGACGCTTGGTCGACTCAACCGGGAATCAAGACCATATGCACCCTGTGAATCGCCTGATCATGAATTTGGCGGAGAGCCGTCGAGAGGCAAGTGACGAGGACATTCAGCGGATTCGTGAGCATGTGGCAGCGGTCGGGTTTGAGTCAGGCCATCATACGAAGGCTGGACCGAGAATCGCGGGACTGGTTTGGGATGGGAAACGGATTCAGAGTAGCGATCGGATGAATAACGGAGTCGTTCACTATTTGCGGCATGTCATCGCTCGGCAGGAATGGTCGTCTGATACATCATTCGATGAATACGTTACCTGCTTGCGAACAACAGTGATCGACTCTAGCGGCGGAATTCTGCTTCATCGATTGCATGATGTGTGGCATCTCACATTCGTTTCGGCGGCAGATCGTCACCGGGGACCTGCTGGCGGAGCATGGATTGCAGTGGGGTATGGAGTAAACTACGGCTACTGGATCACTGGTTATCAACCCAAACTCGGACTTCATCGCTTCGTGACGGATACAGCCAAGGGAGAGCGATGGCTATGCCGACCAC
>JACCZH010000563.1 GCA_013696045.1 Chloroflexia bacterium | reverse complement strand
CCTTGCCGATGGCGTGTACGCGGTTGTCAGCGTTTTGCCAGTAGTGCTGGTAGTTCTCGCCGTCGTTGGCGTAGTCAAGCGCGGTGATGTAGTTCGAGAGCGCGTCGATCCAGACGTACATCACCTGCCCCGGATCGCCCGGCACTAGCACACCCCAGCCACGGGCGCGTTCCTGGGAGCGCGAGATCGAGATGTCGGCCAGGCCGCTCTCAATAAAGCGCAGCACTTCGTTCTTGCGGCTGGTGGGGATGATCTTCAGCTCGTCGCTGGAGATGCGGCGGTGCAGCTCGTCGCCATGCTTCGAGAGCCGGAAGAAGTAGTTCTCCTCCTCGACCTCGACCGGCTTCGTGCCGTGGATCGGGCAGAGTCCGTTCTCCAACTCCTCTGGCGAGTAGAACGCCTCGCAACCGACACAGTAGAGGCCGGTGTAGTGCTTACGGTAGACGTCGCCGGCATCGACCAGCTGCTGCCAGATGCGGGACGCGCCGGACTGGTGGCGTGGGTCGACGCTGGTGCGGATGAAGTCGTCGTTGGAGCAGTCCAGCAGCGTCAGCAGGTTCTGGAACCCGGTCACGTTGCGGTCGACCAGTTCCTGGGTCGTGATGCCCTCGGCCTCGGCGGCCTGCACGTTCTTGAGCGCGTTCTCGTCCGAGCCGGTCAGGAAGAAGACGTCCTGGCCCTGCTGGCGGTGAAAGCGCGCGTAGGCGTCGGTCTGGATGAATTCCAGCGCGTGCCCAACGTGCGGCTGGGCGTTGACGTAGGGGATGGATGTTGAGATGAAATAGCGTTTCTGGGTCATTGGTTTGCTCCGATTCTCGATCGTCTAGCGGCTGTTGGTCCATGTCATTCGGTAGGGGAGGCGGCTCGTCCCCTCCCTGATTGAACAGCGTGGTTTCCGGTAGGGGACGAGCCACCTCCCCTACCGATCGGTTGTCATCAACGCGCCGTTCTGGGCCACGCTGGACTCAGAACGGCGGGTGTCGTGCTCCAATTCTCGTTGTAGGACTGTCATGGTCTTGACCACTTTCCAGCGCACAAAAAACCCCTCGTCCGCATGGGACGAGAGGCGCTCGGCGTCTCGTGGTGCCACCCTGCTTTACCGGTCCCTCGCGGAAACGGTCTCAGCGACTGATCGCATGGATCAGCCAGGGCGGGTAACGGTGCCGGAGGGCCGTCCCGGGTTACTTGGCGTTGAAGGGCGCCGTTGGCCGGGGATGCTCGGAGGTCATTTCAACTGTTAGGTGGGCCGCGTTGCACCGCCCGCGGCTCTCTGGTTGCCACCCGTGCCAGCCTACTTGTCCTCGTCAGCGCGATATTGTGATGGTGTAACGCCGATGCAAATCACCAGCGTTAGGTGTGTAACCTAGCATGTCGCCGGGATGATGTCAACCTAGTGGTGACTGTCTTCCGGGTCGGGTGAGTTGCGGGACATCAAGGTCGCGACAATCACCACCAGGATGGTTAGCGCCGCAGCGAATGCAACCGGCTCGTTGTGGCTGAAGGCTTCGGCCAGCGCCAGGTTCGAGAGGCCGATGCCAATCGCGATAGCCGCGCCGATAAGCATCGAAGCGAGCGGCAAAATGAGTGCTAACGGTAACTTCACCGGTTGTATCCTCCTGCACCCCAAGGTGTTGAGTGAACACCTGTCAATCAAACGAGAGCTTACCCTGTTCTGGCCATGCTGTCACAGTGCATCGCCGGGAATCGAGACGCTGACCCCGTCTGCGTCGCGGTTGTCGAGCCGGGTGACAATGTCGTTCAGGTCATCCGGCAGGCCGGGGATGATGTCGCCAAAAAGAAATTCGTTGAAGCGCTGGTGGGCGTCCCGGTCAATCCAGCGCTCCACCCAGCAGTAGCGGTTGACCTCGGTCAGCCGCACGAGGTCGGACGAGATGCAGCCCTGTGCGTCGCGAGCGTTGTGGATGATCGCGCCATACACGGCTTCAAACCGCGCAGCTCGTTCTCCGCCCACTTCGAAAAAGGTCAGATCTACGAACATCCACGCTCGCCCTCTCCGCGCTCCCACCCACATTCTGGCAGTGTACACGTTCCCAAAAGTGTCATCCCGACGAAGGAGGGATCCGTGGCTCTAGGGAGCGGATCCCTCCTTCGTCGGGATGACAAACGACGATCTACAACGACTTTTGAATCTTCTTGATGCCGTCGATGAACTTCTCGATGTCGTCTTCGTTGTTGTAGAAGCCGAGCGACACACGCGCCGCGTCAGGGTTGTTGATGTACTTGGTGACGTAGCGGATGGTGACGTTGTGCTCCTGGGCCAACCGGGTATTGAGATCCGGCGGCTCGATGCCCTCAACGGTGAATGCAATCAATCCGGAAAGTGGTTCCTTGGGTGTCACCACTTCAACACCCTTGAGTTTGGAGAGCTTCTCGTGGGTCTGCTTGGCCAGCTTGCCGATGCGATCCTCGATCCAGTCCAGCCCGACGTCCTGCGTGACCCACTTGGTGCTGACCTTCTGTCCGACGGTCTGTCCAACGTTCGCGCCGGCCGTGTCGAAACGCGCGGCTCCGGCAGCCGGTGCGTATGAGCCGCCGTAGTAGTCCATCGTGCCCATGGTCATGCCGCCGGCAAAGTTCTGCTCGATCTCGCCGATGCTGGAGGATTTGACATACAAAGAACCGGTGCCTTCTGGGCCGCAGGCCCACTTCTGGCCGGGACAGGCGTAGAAATCGACGCCCAGGTCCTGCATGTCCAGTTGCATCGAGCCGAAGGACTGCGCAGCGTCAACCACCATCAACACGCCGTGCGCGTGCGCCATCTGAGTAATCTCTTTGAGCGGTAGCTTGGCGCCGGTGGTGTAGGAAACGTGCGAGAGGACGATCATCTTCGTGCGCGGGGTGATCTTCTCCTCAAACGCCTTCACGATGTCGGCCGGGTTGCCGCCACCGAGGCCGATATCGGCCACCCGTACCCGAACGCCGAAGCGCCGCTTGGCCAGGAACGACGGCAGCATGCCGCCCGGGTGCTCGATGTTGGAGAGGATGATCTCGTCACCCGCCTGCCAGCGGTAGCCCATGATCGCGATGTACATGCCCTCGGTGGTGCGGTGGGTGATGGCGATCTCGCTGGGGTCGGCGTTAATGGCTGCCGCGACGATCTCACGGACCCCGTTGCGGGCCTCGCCGATAGCCGGGAAGTGATCGGCATCAATCCTGGCCGGCGTCAGTTCCTTCTCAAGCTCCGCCTTGATGGCCTCGTAGGCGACGCGCGGCATTGGTCCGCATGTGCCGGTGTTCAGATAGGCGGTCTGCTGCACCGCCGGGACCATGTTCCGGATGTCTTTGATGTCTGGCATGCTGTGCTTGTTCTCCCTCTCCTCAAAACGTTTACGTTGGAGCGATGGCTACCGCGGAGCATCATAGCGGCATTGCCGGATATTGGCAAAAGTGTTGTCTTCCGTCGCTCGAAAAGGGACGAATGTCTCAGGGATTCCGAGGATAGCTTCTGCGATCATCCAACGATCACCTGGATGGAGTGGAGTCGATATGTCGGTGGCTCGGGACGCAGAACGAACGGCAGTCGTGCGAAACGGGTGGTTGCTCCCCGCGGTCGCCGCGATGATCGTCCTGGCGATATCTCTCTATCTCTGGAACGCTCTCGCGGCTAATGAGCAGCGGCAGATCGAGCAGACTACCGTTGCCGAGACCTCAGTTGTGGTCAACCATCTGTCAGCCGAGGTCAGCGCGCGAATTCAGGCGCTGGACCGCATGGCGGACCGTTGGGCATACCACGGACGACAATCGAAGCGGCAGTGGCAACAGGAGGCAGAGCTCAATATCGTCGACTTTCCTGGTTATCAGGCAATACTCTGGGTTGATCCAGGCAACCGGGTGACCTGGGTTGCGCCGGTCGCCGGGAACGAAGCGGTG
>JACCZH010000540.1 GCA_013696045.1 Chloroflexia bacterium | reverse complement strand
CAATGGTGACGAGATGACATCCGCCGACGTGCTGGCTTCGCTTGAGCGCTGGGGTGAGATCAGCGGCGTGGGCAAACTGCTCATGGCAGCGACTGAAGAACTGTCTGCCCCCGATGACTACACCGTTCAGTTCGTTACCTCGCGGCCGTATGGCACGATTCTCATCGCTCTGTGCAGCAACACCCAGGCATGTGTCATCTATCCCAAGTCGGTCATCGATACCGCCGGCATTGAGCCGCTGACGGAATATATCGGCACCGGTCCCTACAGATTTGTCGAGCAGCAGGCCGACGCGTACATCCGCTTCGAGCGTTTTGAAGACTATGTAGCGGTTGAGGGTGAGCCAAACGGCTACGGCGGCCATAAGTACGCATGGGTGGACGAGATCGAGTTCGTGCCAGTGCCGGACGAAGCAGCGCGCGTGGCCGGCATGCAGGCCGGGGATTATCATATCGTCATCGAGCTGAGCAACGATCAGTACGAAACGCTCCAGGACGCGCCGAACCTGCGAGTTGAGATTCGGCCCCCAAGCAACTGGGATGCATTCTTCCTCAACTGGGCGCAACCGTTGATGGGGGATCACACTATCCGCAAGGCGTTTCAGGCAGCCCTCGATCACATGCCGATTCTTCAGTCAGCACGAGGCGGCGGGGACTTTGTGCGCCTCGACCCAAGCCTGATGATGGAGCCAACGCCGTGGTATTCCACTGCCGGCGAGGCGCTCTACAATGTTGCCGACCCCGAGTTGGCCGCCCAGTATCTTGAAGAGGCCGGTTATGACGGCACGCCGATTCGCTTCATGTGTACCCAGGAGTACGCGTACATGTACGGCTCGGCCGTGGTTGCCAAGCAGCAGCTTGAAGAGGCCGGCTTCGTTGTCGATCTGCAGGTAACCGACTGGGCGACGGTGCTTGAGAAGCGCGCGCAGAAGGAATCCTGGGACGTCTTCGTTACCGGGCACGGCTTCGTGCCAGACCCAAGCCAGATCACCTATGTGGGCCAGATGAACATCTACCCCGGCTGGTGGGACAGCGAGGAGAGTCTGGCGCTCGCGGCCCAGCTCCTGAGCGAGCCGGATTTCGAAACGCGCTACGAGCTCTGGGAACAGATTCGGATCAGGGCCTACGAGGAGATCCCGGCTGTCAAGACCGGTGATTCGAGCGTCATCAGTGTCTGGTCAACGGACGTTGGCGGGTACACCGACCAGCTCCAGCGCGGCGTTCCGTACTGGAATGTCTGGTTGGAAGGGTAACGCGGGCGACAAAACGATCATCTCCAGGTAGGGGCGCACAGCTGTGCGCCCCTACCTGGAGATGATCTCAACCTGTATAACACGAAGTTCAATGCAACGACAGGCACACATGCATCCGTGTTACAAACGGGTGGGAATCGGGGAAATGAAAAAGGTGGGTCGCTTGAGTTGCCGGCGTAGGGGAGTTCACGGATGACCGCATATATTTTGCGCCGGTTGTTTCTGGTGATACCAGTGCTGGCAATTGTCGGCATCGTGGTCTTTACATTGATTCACCTGACACCGGGAGATCCGGCGGCAGTGATCCTGGGGCCGGACGCCACTCCGCAGCAGGTTGATGAGCTGCGTGAGCGGCTTGGGTTAAACGAACCGTTTCACATTCAGTTTGTCGATTGGTTCACGAACGCTCTACGGCTGGATTTTGGTGATTCGCTGTTTATCGGGCAACCCGTAACCGAGGCCTTGATAGACCGCGCGCAGCCAACGGGTTTGCTGACCCTCTACGCGCTCACGCTTTCGATCCTGATTGGCATCCCGGCTGGAGTGCTCGCGGCAGTGCGGCGTAACTCATTCCTCGACCGTTTTCTGATGGTGTTTTCAATCAGTGGGGCGGCGATCCCGAGCTTTTTCCTGGGCATCTTACTGATTCTTCTGTTTGCGGTGCGCCTTGGGTGGCTGCCAGCAGGGGGCTATGAAAATGTTCAGGAGGGTTTCTGGCCCCACGTCAAGCACATGATCCTGCCGGCATTTACGCTGGGGGTGTCCTCGGCCGGCCTACTTGCCAGGCTGGTGCGCTCGTCCATGCTCGATGTGCTGAAAGAGGATTACGTGCGCACTGCCTTTGCGAAGGGTTTGCCAGAGCGGCTGGTCGTTATACGGCACGCGCTGCGCAACGCGCTCATTCCGGCGCTGACTGTTATCGGTGTGTCGCTAGGCGGCCTGCTCGGTGGCGCCGTCGTGACCGAGACGGTGTTCAGCATTCCGGGAATGGGCAGGCTGGTGGTCCAGAGCATTGCCCGGCGTGACTTCCCGGTCATTCAGGGCGCGGTCATGACGATCGCCGCCATCTATGTGTTCGCGAATCTGTTGGTTGATATTCTGTATGTCTGGGTGGATCCGAGGGTGCGATATGGCTCTGAGTGACACACGTGGCGACCTTGCCGGCGCATCCTCTCCGAAACCCCGAAGCTTCCGGCTGTCATCGATCACGCCGGCTTCGCGCTACTACTGGATCAGGCTGCTGCTTGAAAATCCGGCCGCGCGCCTGAGCCTGCTCTACATTGCGCTGGTCGTGGCGCTGGCGGCCTTAGCGCCGGTCATTGCGCCGTATAACCCCACGTTTGTGAACCCAGCCGACCGTCTTCAGGGGCCGTCTGTCGACTACTGGTTTGGAACCGATGACCTCGGGCGCGATGTCTTTTCGCGGGCGATCTATGGGGCTCGCATCTCGCTTTTGGTCGGCCTTACCGTGATGATCATTTCGGCATTCTTTGGCTCGGTTATTGGCCTGGTGGCTGGTTTCTACGATCGCGTAGACACGACAATCATGCGCGTCATGGACGGTATGCAAGCGTTCCCCAGCATCCTGCTGGCAATTGCGATCATGGCCAGTCTGGGGCCCGCCACGCGCAACGTCATTATTGCGTTATCCATTGTCTACACTCCATCAATAGCCAGGCTTGTGCGCGGTTCAACCCTGGTCACCCGCCGGCTGGCCTACGTCGAGTCGGCCAAGTCGATAGGCATGCGGGACCATCTGATCCTGCGGCGCTATATCTATATGAACTCTCTGTCCCCACTGATTGTGCAATGCACGTTCGTGGTGGCGTTCGCCATCATTTCCGAGGCGTCACTGTCGTTTCTGGGAGCGGGTGTGCCTCCGGAAACCGCGACCTGGGGCAACATGGTCCAGAACGGTCAGCGGGTGCTTCAACGAGCATGGTGGCTGGCGGTTTTCCCAGGCACGATGCTCTTCGTAACCGTGCTTGCCTTGAATCTCTTCGGTGACGGATTGCGCGATGCCCTGGATCCTCGCTCCCGGAATCGATAATCGCAACGAGAACCGCCCAAGGAGATGGTGACATGGCATATCCCGCCGCTCTTACTCTCGCGCTGACCGGCGACAGCATCGTGCTCCGCAAGATCGCCATGTACGACGACGAACCCACCGCCGGGCTGATCCGGACCATTCAAGCGGCCGATGTGGCGTTCACCAATCTTGAGGTGCTGCCGAACGACTATCAGGGCTACCCTGCGGTCGAGAGCGGCGGCTCGCACTTCGCGGCGCACCACTGGGTTGTCGACGAGCTGACGAGTATGGGCATTGACCTCTTTAGCTGCGCGAACAACCATGCGCTGGATTACAGCATCGCGGGTTGTCTGGCGACGATTGAGGCGCTGGAAAAGAAGGGTGTTGCCTTCGCCGGCATTGGCCGCAATCTCGGTGAAGCCAGAATGCCGGTCTACTTCGATTCACCGGCTGGAAGTGTGGCAATGCTCTCGTGTAGCTCAACCTTCGCCAAGGGGCAGCACGCCGGTGAGCAGCGTCCAGATATGCAAGGCCGCCCTGGTCTCAACCCAATTCGCTACGACACTGTCCATGAGC
>JACCZH010000518.1 GCA_013696045.1 Chloroflexia bacterium | reverse complement strand
CAGCATCCAGAGCACGGTGTCCAGAAACTGCCGCGAGAAGATACCAGCCGCCAGAATGGCCACGGCGACAACGGCCATGATCGGCACGACGAACGTCCCCAGCCAGCGTGCTCCCAATGGAGCCGTTGAGCGCACCCCTTCCAGCTTCAGCCGGGCGATGCCGACCGCCGAAAGCGCCACCGCAAAGAACCCGACCGTCACAACGCTCAACCGGTCGCGGATCTGCGCTTCATCCGGAGCGCCTGCCAGCACTACAACGATGCTCAGGAAGAGTGCCAGCGAACCCCAGCGCAACAAGCCAAATGCGCTATCGACATTGGGCTCGGCGCGCACCCTGCCCCGCCACCATGAGTACGCCGCCAGCAACACCACCCCCCACACCCAGCGACGCTCGTCGTTGGGAAGGAACGCAAGCGATCGAAGGGCGTCTCCAAACCAGGCAATATCGAGGGTTGACATGTGCGGGAAACTGGCGAACTTGATCGCGACAATAAGGGTGATGACGATGCCGGCCAGCATCTTGATCTCGTACTCAGGACTCCAGACACGCATCTCGTCCAGCAACCGGCAGACCGCATGGGCGCTTAGCAGCAGGAAGGCGACAATCCAGAACGGGAAGGTCCAGGTTTCGCCGCCGGACAAAAAGATGACACCGCACAACACATAGACCGGAAACGCCTCGGCCAGGACAACCGCAACCCCCAACAGCTCCTGCCGCCAGTCGAGGTGAACGATCAGGTCCCGCAGGTTTGATGGCGCGTGACGCTCAGCTTCCATGCGCGCCTCCATAAGCCATGGTAGGTACTTCGCCGCTGGTCATTCTGATTGCATAGTGATGCTGCTTTGGAACGGCGTCGCTCAACCGCTTCTGGTCGAGCGGGAACACAGAGACGCCGCGCATCGGCGGAACACTCACATCGTCGCCGACAGTCAGCACCATAACCTGGTGCCCTTCGGAGACCATCTCAACCATGACCGCCGCAATGGCGTCAGTCATAATCCCGGTGACAATCACAATCGTGCTACCCCACGGAAAGCGCATTGTCTCGGCGCGTAAAAGCCGGGGGAAGTTCAGCGACGCAATGGGCGAAAGCTTTGCCAGCCCGCCCAGAATCTCCTCCTGCTGGCTGGGGCTGCGGCCGGTCCGCACCCGCAGGGCCTGGTCCGAGCCTCCCACCACGCCGTTGGCATACATCCCAACCGCGTGCCGCTCGCGTATCGCCCTCACGGCCAACGATGCCGCAACCACGATCGCACCCTCCGCCCGCTCGTAGTCCAGCCCCTCCCAGTAGTGCTCGAAGGTGTCGAGATTGAGAAAGATTCCGAACTGCACCTCGGTCGTCGGCTCGAAGATTTTGGTCTGGAGGGACTGCACCCTCGCGGTCGCTTTCCAGTCCACATGCCGGATCGAGTCCTCCGGACGGTAATCCCGCACGCCTGCTGTTCGCGATGGATCGGTAATGATCTGACGCCGGATGCGCCGGTCACCAAACAGGTGCCGCGCCGGCACTCCGACTTCGTCGAGCGCCACAATCTTCGGGTACACCGTCAGCCAGGCGATGTCAGGCAGTGTCTCAGTGCGGTTGAAAAAGCCGAACAGATCACCAGAACGCAGCGTAATTGGTCCCAGCGAGTGATAGCCCCTGGATGGACAGGCAACCTCAATACTCCAGGTGACGCGCTCATACCAGCGCGCAGCTGTCGTGATGCGCATCACAACCACGCCTGGCACTCCACTTGGCAGAATGTCCCGGTCAACAATCTTCAGGCGGTCGCCGATCTGATCCTCGATGTCAAGCCAGGCTAACGGCAGAAGCTTGCGGTTGATGACGCTGAATTTCATGGTGACCGACTCGCCACTAAACAGCCGGTCGGCCGACAGCGAACGTGAATACTCCACCCGGTCAAGTGAGTAGCGTGCCCACAGCCAGGAACCGCCCGCGGTACACAGTGTCAAAAGCCCGAGTAACGAGAGCGCCCGCTCGCGCAGGAGCATTCCGATCAGGATAAGCATTCCGGCCCCATAGAGCCAGTATGTGCTGAAGAAGAGCGAGCGCGAACGGCTCACCTGTCGCGGGATTGACATGCGCTGTGCCCTGCTACTGGACGGCTTCCACCGGAGTCCTGACGCGGTCCACAACTTCGTCGATAATGTGGTCAACTGAGCGGCCACGCAGCCGCGCATCCGGGCTGATCATGATGCGGTGCGCCAGAACCGCGTGCGCGACGCGCTTCACGTCGTCAGGCTCGGCGTAGTCGCGGCCACGCAGCGCGGCATAGGCCTGAGTTGCCCGGAAGAGCGCCAGCGTCCCGCGCGGGCTCGCGCCCAACCCGACAGCGTCATGCTCGCGAGTGGCGCGGGTAATGCCGGTAATATAGGCTCGCAACTCCGGCTCGACATGAATCTCGCGCACTCCAGTCATAGCTACGACGAGATCTTCCGGAGTCGCGACCGCTTCCAGTGTCTCAATCGGGTGCCGGTGCTGGAACCGCAGCAGCATCTCTTCTTCTTCTGCCGCGTTTGGATAACCGATCCTGATCCTCACCAGGAAGCGGTCAAGCTGCGCCTCGGGCAAGGGAAAGGTACCCTCGAGCTCAACCGGGTTCTCGGTTGCCAGCACCAGAAACGGTTGCGGCAAACCCATCGTGTCGCCCTCGATAGTGACGGTGCGCTCCTCCATGGCTTCCAGCAACGCAGACTGGGTGCGCGGAGTGGCGCGGTTAATCTCATCAGACAACAGTATATTCGTAAAAACTGGCCCGGCGCGGAACTGGAATTCACCGAACTTCTGGTTGAAATAGCTAAGACCGGTGATATCTGACGGCAGAAGGTCCGGCGTAAATTGAATGCGCCGGAATTGACCTCCGATTGAGCGGGCAATACTCCGCGCCAGCGTTGTCTTGCCAACACCTGGAACATCCTCCAGCAGCACATGCCCCTGACAAAGCAGCGCGACAAGTACCATTTCAGTGACATCACGCTTGCCGACAATAACTTTTTCAACATTGTCAACGATCCGCATGGAGAACGCGGAGATCTTTTGAACCTCGGTCACTAACCACCACAATCATCTGCGAGTGTTCACCAAAACGGGTCGAAGGAATGTGGGACACTGAAGCATATATTCGCTCGGAACTATACCACCGGCCTGATTAAGCGCATCGAGGAGCAGCAACATGATGGGTCAGTTAACCGATTGGGAAGGGCTCATACGCGTCGCCCTGGCTGCCGTGCTCGGGGGCATCATCGGGATCGAACGCGAGCTCCGCGCCAAGGACGCAGGGCTGCGCACGAATATGCTCGTCGCGATGGGCGCGGCCCTCTTCACCGTCAGTTCGATTCAACTATCTGAGTTCTATATTAACTGGAACGGGTCAATCCGCTTCGACCCCTCGCGCATTATCTCGACCATTGTTTCTGGCATAGGATTCCTCGGCGGAGCGATTATCTTCAAGACAGAGGAGCGGGTGCGAGGTGTAACGACCGCGGCCAGCATCTGGGTGGTTACGGGGGTCGGCGTCGCTACGGGCGCGGGATTCTATGTGATGGCTGCCGGCTCAACCGTCCTGATCGTTGTCGTCCTGCTCATGGTTGGCTGGATAGAGCACCGGGTCGGCTTCAAAAAGGGTCCGGTTTTGCCGGAGGTCGAGGATGATTGAAAATGTCTATTCTTCCCGGAATTCATAGCGGTTTCGGGCCCTTGGAACGACCGCCTCGAACGCGGAGCTAGCCACAGAGGGATCACGACGCTCGCGAACCAGCCACTCCCGCAAGCGCTCCTCCAGCTCGCCTTCGTTCCAGCCGGTGGTGTCGTACATCCCAGCGACGCGCCGCTGCCGCGAAGCCTCGAACATACTAACCGCACAGGCGACCGAGATGTTAAGCGACTCAACCATGCCCATCATCGGAATCGTGACGCGGCCATCCGCCAGCCGTGACGCGTCTTCGGACACTCCGCGTGTCTCGTTGCCGAACACCAGCGCCGTCGGCCTGGTCAGATCCAGTTCGTAAAAATCGGCCGCGTCATGAGAAAGCTCAGTCGCATAAATGGAGAACCCGGTGCCGCGCAGCGCCTGGTAACACGCGTCAATGTCGTCGTGCTGATGCACGTCAATCCAGCGCTGGGCGCTGGCTGCGACCCCCGAATGGATCAAGGGCATTTCCTCGATCGTGTACACCAGATGCGCCGACGCCGCGCCGACAGCGTCACACGACCGCAGCACCGCGCTGACGTTATGCGGGTCATGCACATTCTCGATAACGACTGTCAGCCCCGGCTGCCGCCTCGCCAGCGTCCCGCGCATCCGCGCAAGTCGTCGCTCTGTGATGGGTCTATTCTGCTTCGGCTCGTTCATGCGTAATGCCTCTCCGCACATTCCATCGATTGAGAATAACACTCTGGCAGACAGTTTCCATATGAATAATCTGGAGTGCGTATTCGACCGGGAATGGTGGTTTGGAGGTCATCCTGAGCGTAGTCGAATGGATCTGTTTCACTCCCGTATGTCATGGCTGATCCATTCACCTACGCTCAGGATGATCGGGAGAGTCAGCAATGTGCGCTGGCGTCACCTGGGTTCAAGAGCTTGAACACTGATTGACACCCACCCCCAAAACACCGTATCCTTGTGCGTTGTCTGGCCCAGAAGGTCGGCTCATTTGTATTGAAGACATCGACACGACCTGGAAAGGGACGCTCGTGCCCAAGAGGACATACCAACCGAAACGCATTCCACGCAAGCGCGAGCATGGCTTTATGAAGCGCATGCGCACCCGCGCCGGCCGCGCGGTGCTCGCTCGCCGGCGGCTCAAGGGCCGTCATAGCCTGTCGATCAGCACCGAGAACAAACCTACGAATAAGAAGTAGTGTCGCCCGACC
This sequence comes from Chloroflexia bacterium, assembly GCA_013696045.1. Lineage (GTDB taxonomy): Bacteria > Chloroflexota > Chloroflexia > Thermomicrobiales > CFX8 > JACCZH01. The sequence continues at coordinate 447 of JACCZH010000518.1, read as the reverse complement.
ATGCTGACTGAAACCCACCCGCAGCGGGTGGGTTTTCCGTTTGCCCGGAGAACCGCCGATGATCGCCCGTGACATGCGACTCCGCCGCAAGAGCGATTTCGAGACCGCCCGCTCGCGCGGCAAAAGCTGGAACACACGACTGGCCGTGATCGTCGTGCACCCCAACGGACTCGACCACAACCGTTACGGTTTTGCCACCGGCAAGAAAATCGGCGGCGCCGTCCAGCGCAACCGCGCCAAACGCCTCTTTCGCGAGGCCGTGCGTCACGAAGACCCGCACCTCATCCCCGGCCACGACATCATTTTCATCGCCCGCAATGTGTTTACTCCGGACACGCCACAAACTGATGTCTTGGACGTCGTCCGCAACCTCACCCGCAGGGCCGGCATCCATTCTGAATCCGCATAGAACCGTCCTGTTCCAGTAATCCCGATCATCCTCTACAC
>JACCZH010000502.1 GCA_013696045.1 Chloroflexia bacterium | reverse complement strand
GAGTTGGGCAAGCAACCGCGTGATCTTGTCTGCCTGGCTGGAAACCGACTGCATGCCCCGCAGAAGCTGCTCGGGCTGCAGGTCGCCACCGCGTCGAAGCTTACGCTCGACAAGCTGGGTATGGCCCAGGAGGACAGTGAGCGGCGTTCTAAGCTCGTGGGCAGCGATCGAGAGGAACTCATCACGCAGCCGCAGCGCGGCTTCAGTCTCCTGCCGGGCGGCCCGCTCTGCCTCAAGGGCCACCCGGAGCCGCTCTTCGACACGCTTCCGTCCGGCGATCTCTTCTTCGAGCCAGCTCGCCTTCTGCTGCAGCGTCAAGATCGCGCGCAATCGCTCATCCTGGCTGGGCAGCGCGGTGTAGCTCTCGGCGGGAATCACGCGAGAGTGCTCAGCGCAGACGTTGACCAGTAGCTCAGCATGTGCCTGACCGTCGAACTGGTCCATTGCGTAGGCGCAGAACAGCGAGAACGAATGTGTCTTCTGGAGCTCATTCCAGATCTCTTCCAGCCGAACGGTGGCGGAAAAGTTCCCGTCCAGCGCAAGCAACGCCACCATTTCCCCGAAAATCCGAACTCGCCGGTTATTCTCAGAGGCCCGGGCAAGGATGGGCTCAAAGATCTCCAGGAAGCGCCCAGGTTCCAGCTCGTTATCAACCATGAATCCCAACAAGGCTTCAGCGGCATCGAGCGACAGATACTGGCCACCGGCAATCGCCGCAGCCACGTCCAACCCCGCTGCCCGCAGGCGCTCTTCGATTGCCTCACGGTGCGCCTGAGTGGCGACAACAATCGCCGCATCGCCCGCGCGCAGACCACTAGAAACGAATGCTCCTACGGCATCCACGAGAAACGTGTCCGTGTCATAGAACTGGACGAAATGCTCGGACGCGCCCATCTCTGTCCAGTCAGTTCGTGGAGCGAGTGCCGGCTCGATGTTATCCTCGATAACCGCGAACTGAGAGATGTTCCTGTGCTGATATTCGTCAACGATCATCAGTGTCGCTCCAGATTGAGATGATGTGCGAGCACGATTCTTCATACCATGTAGTGTAACAGCACGCGGAAGTGCAAAAATATGAGAACGCACACCATTGATGTGACTCGCTCCTGACGATGCAAACCGCTGGAACTCGCGGCTGGCCGCGACATTTCAGATCGAGATCATTGATCCAAACACTGCTGACGCCCGTATTGCATGATATCGAAACCTGCCGGTTTCCCTGATGGTGACTTTGCTATGCCCGCGATCAATGTTTGTGTACGAACGTTCGCAGGCAGACACAAAATCCACATACACAGTATCGCAACTCTGGCGGTGTTTATTCGTTAGAATGATAGGGAATCATAGCGTTGAGAGGTGTTGGCGCATGATGCGCATCTTTTGCGCATATGCCGGAAGTTTGGTCAGGGGAACAGCCGCGGCACACAGTGGGCCGCGTTATCACAAGAATGTTTCGCCTCTAAACTGCGGTGTCCGGGCCTGTCAATGGGAGATAAGGAGAAGTGCGTAGGGGATGAACCGAGAACGCCCGAGGATGGAAACCGGGCACCGAGGGATCCTGATCAGCGTGTTACCCGACGTCTGCCCACGCCGGTCGCGCATCAGCAACGAGGACAATCGAGACTACCAGGCACGTTACGCTTATATTAAGGGAGAACACTTTTGAAGAAACCATCACGGTTTCTACGGGTACTTGGCGCAGCTGGTCTGATGATCAGCTTGCTGGCCGCCACGATCGCTCCAGTTGGCGCGCAGGATCAAGATGATTTTGACGATCTCATCGACGACCTGCTCGAACTCAATGACGGCTCGTTTGCGGACGGCAACAACGCCATCTTCTACCCGTGGGTAGCCAACGGCGACGACTTCGGTCTGGGCGAGTCCCAGACCTCGATCTCTGTCCAGAATCTTGAAGGCTTCAACGGCGCCATCGCCATCTTTGTTGGCGACGGCGACGGTGGCTTCACCCTGGAGACCACCGCCTTCCTGTCGGCCTTTGCCGCCAAGACCTTCCATGCCGACGACCTCGGCATCGAAGAAGGCTCAGGCGCACCGGTCGCGGTGGTCGGCTTCGGCGAGTTTGACTTCGCCGGCACGCCGGATGACGACTTCCCGGACCTGACCCCAGGCTCGGCGCTGGTGGAGACCCCGGTCATCCTCAGCAAGCCGGTTGGTGTCGAGGGCGACTTCACCCAGGTGATCGCCTGTGTGATCAACGACGGCGCCGGCAACCCGGTCGGCTTCGCGATCGCCGCTGAGTTCGACTTCGAGGGTGAGACCTTCACCCCGGGCACAGCCGACGAGCCGAACTACTTCGTCGGCGCCTTCACCCAGGCCGACCTGCAGGCCATCCTTGAGGATGCCCAGGACGACGGTGACGATGATGACACGCTGGTCAACCCCTTCGGCGGCTTGAACAACGACGGTGACTGCAGCGATGAAGGCATCGCTGGCACCATCGGTGGCGAGTTCCTGGCGGGCCTGACCATCGCGGGCGTGGCCAAGCAGGCCGTGACCGGCGACAATCTGCCGACGACCACCGCGGCCGACACGGCGGTGAGTGGCTACAACGCCATCAACGGCGCTGAGCTGTCGCAGTTTGACGAGTTCTACCTGCCGATCGTCCAGACCAACTGTGGTCCGGGTGGTTGCTGGGACACGGTGATTCGCGTGGCCAACCTGGCCGGCGAGAACAACGCCGTCACGATCCGCTTCTTCCCGGCCGACGACGGTTCCGGCAGCCTGGCAACGGGCTTCCAGATCCAGGAGTCGGTTGACGGCGGCTCGACGGTCAACATCAACCTGGGCGACCTGGTCCCTGAGGGCTGGGTGGGCTCGGCGCACATCCTGAGCGACGGTGGTGTGTTTGCCATGGCTGACCGCTACAAGGTCGGCTACAACATGTGGATCACCAACACCGGCTCCGGCGCGAACTTCGAGAACGAAGCCCAGATAGAGAACGCGATGGGCAACTACGTGCTCTTCGCGCCGCA
>JACCZH010000467.1 GCA_013696045.1 Chloroflexia bacterium | reverse complement strand
GCGCTGCCATGGGTTGACGTGGCAACCGGCTCGCTAGGGCAGGGACTGCCGATCGGCGTCGGTGTCGCCCTGGCCGGCAAGTACCTCGACAAGCTCGACTACCGCGTCTGGGTGCTGTGTGGCGATAGCGAAGTGGCCGAGGGCTCGATCTGGGAAGCGTTCGACCACGCCAGCCACTACAAGCTCGACAACCTGGTCGCCATTATCGACATGAACCGGCTGGGCCAGCGTGGCGAAACCGCCCACGGATGGGACGGCGAGCTCTACGCGGAGCGGGCACGTGCCTTCGGCTGGCACGCTATCGTGATCGACGGTCACGGCCTCGGCGAGATCGACAAGGCATACAAAGAAGCGCTCGACACCAGAGACAAGCCGGTCGCCATCGTCGCCCGCACCAGGAAGGGCGAGGGAGTTTCCTTTATGGTGAACGAGCTTGGCATGCACGGCAAGGCGCTCGACGGCGAGCAGGAGCAACAGGCCATTGGGGAGCTTGGCGGCGAGTCGAACATCACCATCGACGTGCCGGAACCGCCATCAGCGAAGCCATCTTCCAGTGCAGGCAACGGCAACCTGCAGCTCCCAAACTACGACGCCGACACCCCGGTCGCGACGCGCCAGGCCTACGGCGACGCGCTCAAGGCGCTCGGCGCGGCCAACGAGCGGCTGGTCGTGCTGGACGGTGAAGTCAGCAACTCCACCATGGCCGAAGTCTTCGCCAAGGAGTATCCGGACCGTTTCTTCGAGATGTTTATCGCCGAGCAGCAGATGGTGGCCGCGGCGGTCGGCATGAGCGTGCGCAACTACGTGCCGTTCGCGTCAACGTTCGGCGCCTTCATGAGCCGCGCCTTCGATTTCATCCGCATGGCAGCCATTTCGCAGGCCAACGTGCGTCTATGCGGCTCGCACGCCGGCGTCTCGATCGGCGAGGACGGACCCTCACAGATGGCGCTGGAAGACATCGCCATGATGCGGGCCGTGCACGGCAGCACCGTGCTCTACCCCAGCGACGCTGTCCAGACCGCCCAGCTCGTAGCCGCCATGGCCGAGCAGCCGGGCATCAGCTACATCCGCACCACCCGCGAGAAAACGCCGATTCTTTACAGCAACGGCGAGCAGTTCAAGATCGGCGGCAGCAGCGTCCTGCGGCAGTCCGACAACGACCAGGTCACGGTCGTCGCGGCCGGCATCACGTTGCACGAGGCGGTCAAAGCCTGCGACCTGCTCGCCGCCGACAACATCAACGTGCGGTTGATTGACCTCTACTCGGTCAAGCCGGTCGATGTCGCGACGTTGCGCAGCGCGCTCCAGGCAACTGGTAGCAAGCTCGTCGTCGTCGAAGACCACTGGCCCGAAGGCGGCCTCGGCTCGGCCGTCCTCGAAGCCCTGATGACATCCGACGGCACGGCTCCAACTGACCTGAAGATGACGCACCTCGCCCCGCGCGAGCTGCCCGGCTCCGGCAAGCCGGCCGAGATGCTCGCCTTCGCCGGTATTGACGCGGCACACATCGCGGACGCGGTCAAGAAGCTAGCCGGGTAGGGTAACAGCGAACGGATTCCTCTTGCGTCGGAATGACACGTCAAACTGTCATCCTGACGCGGGAAGGATCCGTCTTTCTACGGAACGATCATCAACGTGGTTGCCTTACATAGCGGCGCAAAGATGATTTTTAAGTGGTTAACGTAGTAACCGGCAGGAACGGGATTTGGCTGTCATCTCGACCGCGGGGTACTTGTTTACTATTTCGACCAGTTAAACTCTACACTCATACCGCTACCGAGGCTTAATTATGTGATAACTGCCCTGGTTGAATCGATCAGGCACCAGCACCCAGCGCCCCAATAGACCAAGCCATGCGCCGGTCACGGTGAGAAGGACGAGCATGCCGAGATGAGATACGGGTTGTCGCTCGTGTCGTAACCATTACCGCGCCTCTCGTAATAGAAGCCCCAGCAGAAGATCGCCGACAGAGCGAGCGGCAAGAGCAGTCCCCATAAGCGTCCAATTGCGTCGGTCAGGAGTGCTGCCACCACCGGTACGGCCAGAAAGATCCACATCAGGTGCCCAGATCCATCCTAGTCTTGCGAACGAGGCCGGTCTTCGTGTTCACGACGGCTGATCGCAAGGGTGGACATGATCATACGTACCAGCACAACGATGAGCAGGATCGGTAAGGCAATCGCCGCCAGCATTACCAGCAGTTCCTGTGCGGAGGAAATGAGTGGCACGATGAACCTCCAGGTAAAACCATGTCGCGTGCGACGGGCTGATGCACTCAATCTATAACACAAATTGCCTACTGTCCAATCCTTCGTGTTTTCGGCTACGTCAGCGCGTGGCTGGGAAGCAAGTCACAAAAGCTTGAAGCTAATCTCCTTATCGATTCTTGGGCCTGATACGCCCACTCCGAGCGTTGAAACAAGCATCGTGGACATCATAGACTGGCATCCACAATAGATTGCATATAGAACGGATTGCCAGTGAGACAGGATGTCCGCGACCACTTTTTCTATCTGCGCCGGCGAGTGGAGGATTACCCGGACGCCGGCCGGCCGGTGCCGAGGTGGACGGATCTCGATTATCAGACGGTCTCACTGTTGCTGGACGAGCTTGGAACGCTGCAACGTTTTTACCAGGACACACTCCCCGAGCTACGGGCTCGGGGAGTGCCGGTGGTGCTGCGTCCCGAGGACCGGGAGGAATCGGTCTACGACACGTTCCAACCGCGGGAACGGTCCCGCAACCTGGGAGTGCTGCTGTTTGGAATCGGCTTGTTCATCGGGATTTACGGGCGCGAGATGTGGGTGATGCTCGGGTAAGTTCAAGCAACCGGAGACTCATCCCCAGTAACTGGCCTTCGCAGCACCGAATCTGGCCGACATCCTGGCCCTGAACTCCCGAAACTGACCCGAGCCCGTAATACAAGTTGATTCGTCAGTCGTCGAGGATTGCCAGGTCGAGCTGGCTTAGACGCGCGCGGTCGGCGACCGCTTCGATTTCGACGATCTTCCCGCGCGAAACCGTGAACACGAGCACCATCAGGAGCCGTCCCCGCGGAGCCACGATGACGCCCACTGCGCCGTTCACCAGCGCAGGTTGTGCGGCCCGGGCACCGCCCTTGAC
>JACCZH010000453.1 GCA_013696045.1 Chloroflexia bacterium | reverse complement strand
CCGACGACGTCATCATGCGCAACGCCCTGGCCGATGCCATTGCCACCGAGGGCGCTGGCTCGGTGGCGGTCGAAGGTCTTGATGACGCCCTGAAGGCGCTTGAGGAATCGGGCTATCCGCTCATCTTCGCGCCGCAACAGTCACCCGGATTGAGCGGCTCGGAAATCTGTGCGCGCTTGCATTCGGCGGCTGGTGGCAAGAACAGCTGGATTGTGGCGCTGCCACGCATGGAAATGGTCTCGCTGCGCGGACTTATTGCCAACGGATTCGACGGCCTGTTGAGGGCTCCCTTCGATCCCGCCGATATCGCCCTGCTCGTTGCCGGCGCGGCTCGCAATCAACGCGCGGCGGAGCAATTGACGGTGGCCCAATCCCGAGCTGAATCGTTACGCGGGTTGGCTACCAGCCTGGCCGGCAGCGCAACCCTGGATGAGCAGGCCGCTCTCATTCTCAAGGCAGCCACCGGAGTGCTCCTCAACTCAGCCGCCGCAATCTGGCTGAGTAACCGCGACGGGGAAACACTCACCTGCGCAGGCACGCTTGGACTCTCTGACGAATACGCGCAACGCGGTACGGCACTCTTTCCATACTTGACACCCGATCGCTGGCTGGAGATTGCCCGTCAGCCGCTGTTCGTGAACGCCATGACCGACGCGCCACGGCTCTTCACCGAAATCGCGCGTGGAGAGGGGTTCGCGGCATCGCTGACTGTGGTGCTCATGACTCCAGCACGTGTACTGGGCGCTCTGACCATCTACACTCGTGAGCAGACCTCGCCAGCAGGCTACGATATTGAGCTGCTCGAAACCATTGCCGCGTCCGCCTCGATGGCGGTGGACCGATTTCAGGTGCAGCAGCAGCATGAGACATTGCGTTCACTCATCGAGCGGCTGCCGGACGGCGTCTTTCTGCACGATGACAACGGCAATTTCCTGATGGCCAACCCGGCGCTGGAAGAGCTGAGCGGGCATGGCCGCGACGATCTGGAGACGCTCAGCATCTTCGACCTGCTTGAAGAGGGCCGCACAGGCGAAGTGGGCCAAACCCTGACGCGCCAATTTCAGTCTGTCGACACTCACAGCTCGTGGAGACTCAATGGGCCGGTGCTCGTCAACCTTCTTCGTCCCGACCAGCGCGTCATCCAGGCCGAGCTCTTTCTGCGCCCCGTGCAACCCCATCCACAAAGCGACGATATCCTTATCCAGGGCGTGTTGCGAGACGTGACGGAGCGTGAACGCACTCGCCGGGAATTTGAGGCGCTGCGCATCGCCGCTGCCGTCATGGCGACCGAGCGCGATCTGGACCACATCATGAGCGCCATCATCAATACCCTGCGCGAACAGGCGGGTTACGAACACGCCGCCATCTGGACCCTTACGCATGACAACACCGCGCTAACCCTGGCTGCCGGAGACGTTGGAGAGCTGGCCGCCATTCAGGTTGGCGACGGCCCCATCGGTCGCGCCGCCGCGACCGGCGAGCCGGTGTTCCTACGCGGCGCACAGGGGCCGTTAACGGTTGTGGGTCAACCAGTACGCAGTCAGATCTGCGTCCCGATTGTCACTGAGGGCCGAGCCAGCGGGGTGATCGATGTCACGGCTGGAGCGCGCAGACCACTGGATGAGGGCGATTTGGCTTTCCTGATCTCGCTCGCTACTCATCTGGCCTCATCGGTGGAACGCAGCCATCTGCACCATGAGCTCCAGCGTCAGGCGAGCATTGACAGCGTCACTAACCTGGAGAATCGCGCGACCTTCCTGAAGCGGCTGGACAACGAGATGATGAACGCGGGCGGTGATCCCGTGTCGCTGTTGATTATCGGTGTCGACCGCTTCAAGGGCATCAACGACACCTACGGTCACCTGATCGCCGACGAGATGCTCCGTCAGGTTGGCGACACTCTCAACGCGCGGGTGCGCTCGCCACAGGCCATCGCCCGCTATACCAGCGATCAATTTGCGGTTCTGCTACCCAGGACAGGACGTAGGAGTGCGCCCGCCGTCGCCGAGAATCTGCGGATCGGAATTGCCACACAACTCTTTATGGCTGCCGAACAGGTTGAGCAGATGACGGTGAGCGTGGGCGCGGCGTCCTATCCCAACGACGCCGGGGATATCGACCAGCTCTTGCTGGCTGCCAGCCACGCCATGTACCTCGCCAAGCAGGCCGGCCGCAACCAGGTCTACCAATCAAATGAAGCCTTCGCCGAACTGGCCTCCTCGCATGGCCGGATCACCGACCTGCTGCGCCAGGCGCCAAAGGAAACGTTGGCACTGCTGGTGAGGGCCATGGACCAACGCACGTTGGAGCGGGCCGGTCACTCCCAGAGAGTGGCGGATTACGCACTGGCGCTGGCTCGCGAGCTACGGCTGCCTGAGGACGAGCTGTCCGCGCTGCGGATCGCGGCCGTCATTCACGACATCGGCATGTTCTCGCTGCCGGACTCGCTGCTGCGCAAGCCGTCCGGGCTGTCTGATTCCGAGCGGGAGCTGCTCTACGGCATCCCGATCAATGCCCACCGGCTGCTCTCACAGGTTCCGTTGCCAGACAGTGTGCTGCCGGCCGTCGTCCATCAGCATGAGCACTGGGACGGCTCAGGTTTCCCGTCCGGATTGCAAGGCGTGGCGATCCCCACGGGAGCGAGGATCATCGCCGTCGCGGACGCCATCGACGCCATGACCTCCGAGCGTGCCCACCGTGAATCGCTCAGCATGGACGAAGCTCTCCAGGCGCTGGCCGGCCAGGCCGGCAGCCGCTTCGACCCCGACGTCGTCCGCGCCGCCCAATCCCTGCTCGGCGAGCTCAACGACGTCTCCCAGGACCTCGCTGGCAGCGACCTCGAAGCCACCATCATCGAGGTTTTGGCTGTCATCCCGCAAACAGAGCGGGTGATGGCGTAGTCTTCAAACTGCCTTCAGCTAGCTGGGGCAAGCGAAAATCCGTTGGTGTGTACTGGTGCATACTTTATACTCCCGTTATGGAATGGGAAGTTGAGTAAACTGACGAGTTCAATGCTTGGTGGGACAACCTCGTTGTCGACGCCCAACGCGCAATTGATGACGCCGTCGCTGCTCTCATAGAGCACGGACCCGCGCTCGGACGACCGTCCGTAGAAAAATCAAGGGATCGCGTCACCCGAACCTGAAGGAGTTGCGGATAAGTAGTATGCGAATTCTCTTCGCATACGATCCGCGACGAATGGCGATACTCTTGATCGGAGGAGATAAACGGAACCGGTGGAATGCCTGGTATGCGGAGATGATTCCGATTGCCGATCGTCTCTACGATGAGCATCTCGAAGCACTCCGCAACGAGGGAGAAATCTAATGCCAAAGACAAGGCCATTCTCTGAGCTGACCCGGAAGTCGCCGGACGCCCCAGAACTCCGATTGCGCTCCGAACAACGACGACGCGCCATCAAGGTTGGGCTGGTGCTTGGAAAGCTCTGTGACGAGCACGAGGCCGCTCAGACTAGCACCTGCCAGACACATTCTGAAGCTCAATCAGCCAATACATCAGTCGAGCATGAGGAGGATGTCTACCTGAAGACGCTGCGCGAGTCCGTCGAGATGCTCGGCGGCACGCTCGAGATCAAGGCCGTCTTTCCCGATCATGCCGTGACGCTCGTCCCGGATGACACACCGGAATAGCCAGATGCCTCTCACCGATCTCGACGACATCGCACTGTTCAACCGCCTCATCGCCGACGCTGAGCAACCCTTCTCCGGCTGGGATTTCGCGTACATCTCGAAGACGGATCGGCTGGTAGAGGCGCCGCTGGCGTGGAGCTACGCGAGCCGGCTGCTGCGGCACCTGCGCCAGGCAGCGTCGATGCTGGATATGGGCACTGGCGGCAGGGAGTTTTTGACGAAGCTGCAACCCTTCCCGGCATACACGGTCGCGACCGAGGGTTATCCGCCTAATGTTTCAATCGCGCGGGAGCGGCTAGAACCGCTTGGAGTGGCTGTCCACGAGGTTGCGGAGGACCTGCAGCTCCCGTTCGCGGACGACAGCATCGATCTCGTCATCAACCGGCACGAATCGTACTCCCCAGATGATGTGCTACGCGTTCTGAAGTCCGGCGGACGCTTCATTACCCAGCAGGTCGGCGGGCAGAACGACATCGAGCTAAACCGGTTGCTCGGCGCACCAGCAAACGACGAGTATGCTCACTGGAACCTCGACTTCGCGGCGCGGGAACTGGAGGCGGCTGGGTTTCAGCTCATTGAACAGCACGAGGATTTTCCACCGGCCCGCTTCTTCGACATTGGCGCGGTGGTCTACTTCCTCAAAGCCGTGCCCTGGCAAATCCCGGACTTCTCGGTCGAACGGCACCATGACGCTTTGTTCGCGCTGCATCGAGTGATGCAGCAGTGCGGTTATGTCGACATCCCGATCCACCGTTTTCTGATTGTTACGCTCAAGGCATAATCAGCGTATATGTGCGTTGAAGTGAATCATCCAGAGGATAACGCCATAGACTGGCGGAACATCGCCGGGAGCTCGGCAGTGGCCGTTGTCGTGACGTCGGCAGGCATGGCATTGAGCCGCATGCGCGCCACATGCAGGACTACGGCGACATTGAGCGCAACAAGTACGGGCTGTGGAAATAGGCTCCTACTCGGTCGCCACCCAATCAGGCAGCAAAAAGGGTGACGCAGTGCGTCACCCTTCTACGTGTTTGGGATGGTCTGAAGTACCCCTCTTGTGGATGTCGAACTATGAAGCGTTGCCGCAGAGGGCGTAGGCGGTCACAGTCCAATCCAAGTGAGGTACCCGTATCTGCCCGTCAACTCGCCAGCCGGTTGCAACGCCCGCCTGGTTCAGGATCGGCATAGAGCGGGCGATCTTGGTGTCATAGCTATCCTTGTCAAATCCCCCTGCGAGAGCCACTTGCCCAGCAGGACAGTTGGCTTCAACTGTCATGAAGGCATCGAGAAATCCGTAGGTTATTGATTCTGACACCCATTCGAGTCCAGTAACTCCGCTCGCCCCCTGTAGTCCCTGAGGGCCAGTTGCGCCGGCAGGACCGGAAGCGCCTGTGTCTCCCATTGGCCCTGCCGGCCCCTGGATTCCCTGAGCTCCGCTGTCGCCCTGCGCGCCGGTCGCTCCCTGTGGGCCAACGTCGCCAGCTGGTCCTTGTAACCCTTGCTGACCGGTGTCACCCTTTGGTCCAACCTCTCCCTGGAGTCCTTGCTCACCTTGCGGACCGGCGGGACCCATGGGGCCGGTCTGGCTCCAGGTCACAGCAGTATCCTGTTTGCAATTGGTGGGACCGTCAGTGTTGACGCCGGTGAGAGTTCCGTTCTTCTTCAGACAGGCGTAGTAGGTTGTTCCAGAGTCGTGGCCGCTGGCAATGACGGCGGAGCCAAGCGATAGGGCCAACAGCGCGACGAATGCCGGGACGATCAGACGGTAGATGTCGTGACGGTTCTTGAGAAACATGCAATCCTCCTGTTACGAAACGATCGAACGCGGGTAAAGCGGTCTCTAGCGCAGGTCGAAGGCGACGCTGTAGGTCGTGGGGTCGCCGCTGACGGTGAAGCGCAGCTCCCAGGTCCCCGGCGAGAGTCCCTTGGTGCTGAGGTTGTAGATGTAGCCGCCCGTTCCGCCGAGCGTGGGGTCGTAGCGGAACGCGTCATCGGGGTTCGAGTTGCCGGTGTTTTCCACAACGGTAGATGCAGCCGTGCCATCCACCTTCACCAGGTCCGTGGCCGTGACGACGATCGATGCTGACGAAAGGTTCTGCCCCTGCGCGTCACAGAGCTGGAAGCGGACCGGGACAGTGCTCTTGATGCGATAGGCGCGCGATTGGTCGAACAATGGGCAGACCTCGTAAAGGACGGTGTCGACCAGCTCAAAGCTCGTCACATAGACGTCATTGTGTCCCGGTTGCAGGCCATCCGGCTGTGCCCACACCACCCTGACGGCGCCATCCTCGCCGAGCGATATGTCACTGAGCGTTTCGTCAACATCCGGCGTGTTTGTGATCTGATAGAGCTGTCCGGTGGCGAGGTCGTACACGAACAG
>JACCZH010000446.1 GCA_013696045.1 Chloroflexia bacterium | reverse complement strand
GGCTATTCAGAACGCAAGGCGCTTCGAGCGCACGCGCAACGTGCTCATGGCGTCAATTGAGAGCCTTGCGACTGCCGTAGATGCCAAGGATCCGACCACACTCAACCACTCACGAAACGTTGCAGACTACGCCCGCCAGATCGCCGAAGGCTTGAGCTGTAGCGACGAGGAAATCGAGACAATCGCCCTGGCCGGCCTGCTCCACGATGTCGGCAAGATCGGTATACCCGACCGCATACTGCAAAAATCCGATGCGCTCGACGAGGACGAGTGGGAACAGATGAAGACCCACACCATCATTGGGGAGCAGATCCTGAGCGGCAATCCGCACCTTACTCCGGTCCTGCCCCTGGTTCGCCATCACCACGAGCGCTGGGATGGACAGGGGTATCCGGACAAGATGTCCGCTGGCGATATCCCCCTCGGGGCGGCTGTGATTGCCCTGGCTGACGCTATCGACACCATGGCCACGGACAGGCCCTACCGGAGAGCGCTCAGCTGGACGGCGGTGTGTGAGACGATCTCTGTCTGCGCCGGCAGTCAATTTCACCCGCAAGCGACGAGTGTCTTCCTCGAGCTTGCCGGCGCCGAGCGCATCGTTCCACTCACCAACGGCTTCTCGCCAACGGTCGGTATCACGACTTCGGCGATCGCCGCCCGTGGCCACTCGCTCGATGCGCGAGCGTTGATGATCTTCCACGGCGTGGCTCGCGAGGTACGGGCATTGGCCGATCTTGACACGTTTGTCGCCGATGCCTCTAAAGTGATCGGGGACGTCATGGAGGTCTCGGACATCGGAATTTTTCTGGTCGATGACGACGCCATTGTGTTTCGCGCGTCAGTATCAGACCGCATGAAAGGCATGCGCAGCGCGCGCCGGCCGGTCGGCCATGGTGTTGTCGGTTGGGTGGTTCAACATTGTCAACCGCTGCTCGTGCCGGACGTCACACAAGACAGCCGTTTTATTGGTCACCCAGGCTCGAAATCGCGCTCAGAGCTGGCGGTTCCGCTCGTCGCGGACGGAACGGTCATCGGCGCCATCAATATGGAGTCCGACAGAGTTGCGGCGTTTTCTGACATGGATGAACGCCTGCTCCTCTCGACCGCCGACCACATCGCCCAGACGATCCAGGTTGCCCGGCTCCACGATCAGTTCAAGCAATTGGCGGCCACCGACGCCTTGACCGGACTGGCGAACCACCGCGCATTCTACGACCGACTGGATGAAGAGATCCGGCATGCCGCGCTGACCGAAGGAGTGCTGACCGTCGCCATCATGGATGTCGACCAGCTTAAGACGATTAATGACAGCTACGGCCATCTGGCGGGAGACGCTGCATTGCGAGAAATCGCCACTGCCCTGAAGGATCGTTGCCGGCGCTCCGACTTTGTCTGTCGCTACGGCGGCGACGAGTTTGCCGTGATTCTGACTGACACCGACCTGGAAGGCGCGGACCGGGCAATCGCGCATATCGTGGATGGTATCCAGGCGGCGGCACTGACAATAAACGGGCATCGACAACCATTGCCAACTGGAGCCTGGGGCATGGCAACCTATCCCGACGATGGTGTGCGGTCCTCGGAGCTGGTTAGAGTGGCGGACCTGCGCATGTACAGCCACAAGCGCTTTGCCCGCAGCCACCGATATGATTCCGGAAGCTGAAGTGACTGGCGTCTGGCTGGCGTAACGATTCTGGACCAAAAATAGGACTCTTGAACGTGCCAAGGTGCACGCGACGAGGGTTAGGATTAGTACAGACACACAAGGACCGGGGAACGCGCGGACCGTGGGGCAACGCCGATTGGGTAACAGCGTGACCATTAACAAGCCACAGACGGAGCATCGACCACACAGATGGGAAAGTGGCGGGGTTCTTCTGGATGATCTGGCCGAGGCGCTGCGCCACATCACCTGGGCCGGCGCGCCAGACGACATGATTCACACCACGCTTCACGCTGTGCATACCATTTCCCGTGCAACCCGCGTGAGCTTCCACGCTCCAGACCGGAACATTTGTGTGCCCCAGAGGCGGTCGAGAGGAGAGTCGGCTAGCGAACGCCTGAGCTTCAAGGTTTTAGCCGTCGTGCCTTCGGCCACGATCAACGTTGACCTCCCGCATCACACGACACTCGAACCTGACATTCTGAATGCCGTGCAGTCACTGATCGCGACGCTGGGCGCCGCTCTGGTGCGTGCCCGCCCTAGTCCCATGGCAGACCACACTGCAACACTGGCCGCTGGCAACGCGTTGTCCGAACAAATAACGCGAATGAGTAGTCGGCATGAGGTGCGCCAGCGTGTTGTCAAGTGGATCGGCGCGCACTTCAACGCCGAACAGTGTTTGCTCTTCGATGCCGGCCCCGACCCTGCCCGGTTTCCAGGCGTTCGCCCGGCCGCTCATTCCTGGAGCCGTCCAGGCGCGGAGCGACCACCGGTTCCCGCGCAACTTCTCAGCGAACAGAACAATTCTGATCACCTGCTTATGACATGTGTGAAGATCGATTCAAGGCCCACGGCGATACTGGCTATCCTTCGAGACACCGGGCAGGCAAGCTGGAGCGCCGCGGAGCGTGACCTGGTAAGTTACCTCACTGCCATCGTCGAGCAGCATCTGAATCGCGCGAACCGGCAGTGCAGCGCCATGCACCGCTCTCGCAACCTGCAAGCCGTCCAGCAGATCGCTGCCGCCGCCTCGGGCGCCTCGGATCTTTCCGAACTGTGCAGGCTGGCGCATGACGCGGTTCGACGTCTGGTCCAGCACGACGCCTTTCTGATCGCCCTGCGACCTCCGGGAAACGACGTCGTAACAATGGCCTATCGCGCCGAGGGCGATTCCGTGTTTCCGCAACGCACCGCCATCCCCCAGGTTGTCAGCGCGATGGAGCTCGGACGCCCGCTCGTGATTGATGACGTCGTTGATGGCGCTGTCGCTCCGGATAGCCGCTTTGGTAATCCGGACAAGCGTGCGCGTTCCATCGTGAGCGCGCCGATGATATCCAAAGGCGAGCCAATCGGCTTGACCGTCGCGCAGAGTTATGAACCCGAGTTCTATAGCTGGGAAATTGCCGACCTGCTGCAATCTATCGCCCTCAGTCTAGTCGGCACGTTTGAACGACTGATGCTCCTCGATCAGATCGAGCGACAAACTCGCCGCGATATCGGGTTGCGCAGCGTCGCCGAACGACTGGGACAGACACTCGACATCGAAGAGCTCATGGCCATCGCCAGCGGGGTCATCTTCGACACCGTCACGAGCGATCTGGTAATGGTGCTGGTCATCGATCGCCAGACAAACCGGGTGCGCTCCGCCTCGTACCGGTCAGTCAACCCTGATTTTGAGCCGCCCCCGGCTGGACACGTCATGCGGCAGGGAAGTTTGACGTTCTCGGCTATCGAATCCGCAAACCAGATTGTTGAGATGGATTACGACGCCGGCCCGTACGCAAGCTCGGAGAAACTACCCTGGCATCCAGCCGGGCCGGCTGTCGCGACTCCAATCGCCATCGACGCGCACCATGCCGGTGTCATTTTGCTGGCGCGCAGCGAGGCCGCCAGCTTCGCGCCTGACGATCTGTCTCTCATGCGTCAGATCTCCGCCATGCTCTCAACTGCTCTCCAGAACACCTTCGCCCATGCCGAGCGCCTGCGGCACACCAACGACCTCATAGAGCTGCAACGGATTACCTCAACCATCGCCTCACAGCTCGACTTGCAAAAGAGCCTGGACGAGATCGTGCAGGCTGCTCCCCGGCTGGTGGAAGCCGATAGCTGTGCCGTCGGGATGCTCGACGGGCCGGATCTGGTGCGGGTGGCTGCCAACGGCGCGCTTGCAATGGCCATCCCGGTTCGGGTGCCGGTGGCGCAGCTCATGGTGCAAGACGCGCTGAGAAGCACCGAGCCAATAGTCATGACAGACCTGCGAGCGTTTCCAATCGCGCCAGGCGCAACGGTGCTGCCGTTGCCCGACACGCGTGGGTGGCTGGGCATGCCACTGGTTGACCCGGACGGCACATCCGTGGGTATTATGTCTGTGATGACTGATGAGCCTCGCGTTTGGTCCGAGCGTGACCGGTCGTTGCTGGCGACCCTGGCGAGTTCCGCGGCGCTGGCAATTCAGAACGCTCGCCACTTTGAGCGCACCCGCGATCTGCTCACCGCCTCCGTCGAAAGTCTAGCGGCGGCGGTCGAAGCGAAGGACGAGTACACCCAGAACCATTCCCGGCAGGTCGCGCGCTATGCCAAACGGATCGCCGTGGCGCTGGAGCTGGACGTCGAAACAATCGGCCATATTGAGTTGGCGAGTCTGCTGCACGATGTCGGGAAGATCGGTATCCCGGATAGCGTGCTTGGGAAGCCGGGGCCACTCGACGGCGCTGAGTGGGCCGCGATGCAGCTCCACCCGGTGATTGGAGAGCAGATCCTGGCAGGCAACCCCATCCTCAAACCATTGCTAGCCATGGTCCGCCATCACCATGAGCGGTGGGACGGTCACGGTTATCCGGACAGCCTGCGAGGCGACGACATTCCGCTGGGCGCGTCCATTATTTCGGTGGCCGAGGCGCTGGACACCATGACGTCCCAGCGCCCATATCGGGCCGCCTACGGTTGGGAAGAGTCGCTGGAAGAAATACTCGCGTGCAGCGGCGCCCAGTTTGTCCCGAGCGTGGTAGCGGCACTCATGACGGCCGTTGAAAGCGGCGTATTCGATGCGGACATTAGGCGTTTGATCCCCATTTGCCAGACGCGGGACGGGATGACGCAACCGCGCAGCCAGCCGCTTGACGTGCGAGCCCTACGGATATTTGACGCAGTCGCGCTAGAAATTCGATCTGGAACCGACCTCCCCACCTTCATTTCCAGAATCGTGTCAATGCTGAATGAACTCCTCGAGGTCTCGTTCGTCGCTCTGTACCTCGTGGATGAAACCTCGGACGAGCTCGAGTT
>JACCZH010000438.1 GCA_013696045.1 Chloroflexia bacterium | reverse complement strand
CACTCGAGGCGTAGACCGGCAGGCTGGCCGAATTGATCCAGAAGACATCGAAGATCTCACCGCCGGCGGCGCCGGTCTGGAGCTGGGTCCAGTAATCCTCCCACGGCACTTGGCGCAGTTCCACGGTAATATCGGGGAACTGCTCGCTGAAGGCGGCGAGTTGGGATTCAATGGCCGCCTGCTGGGAGGAATCCCAGAAGCCGTACGTGATCGTGGCAGCCTCACCATCGTATGACGATGCCTCCTGGGCTTTGGCCCGCACGGCGGGTACACGGGCGAGCGTCGCGGCTGCACCGGCCGCTGCGCCGGCCTGGACGAGCTTGCGGCGGTTGATCGAGGACGGGCCAAGGCGGGATATCCGGGCGTTGCTCACTGGGGTACCTCCAAATAACGTACGAAGTGTCATTCGATCAGCGTCATGGTGATCGATTTTCCCACTCTTTTCCGCATATGCGCAATAGTCGAGCAGGTTCGTTGGCCAACGCCGTCGAGTAGCGTCATTGTAACGGGTGCGCATCCGAAACGCGATACCGTGTCCTCGTCCAAAACACCCATGGGCTTCAGTGCGTCAATCGGGTCGCCGCCGCGCGCCTTTGCGTCATCGGGCCTTGACATTTCGACAAAGCCTGCATTAGGATGCGGGTACATTCATCGCTGGCACGACCACGCACCGACGGTGCATACCGTCACAGAACACCAGATCGGGTCGGCTGACCAGCCCTGAATGCAGGGGCGACGATCCGGCGTGGCATGTGCTGCCGTACAGGGTCGGGAGTCCCGGGTGGCGTGTGCTGGATGCGTCCGGCTTGTTGGTTATCACCGGAAACCGATTCGTTTTGGCGGAGATCCCTGGCTCGCTGCATCCGGGTTTGCCCGGTCAGCGCGATCCAGACGACCGGCACCTGCTGGTCCTCGTCAGATGCGCTCCGGCGCAGAAGATTGGCGATCCGTCGAGACGGCTCCGATCGGGACCGGGTTGACCGAACCAGCCCGCGTGTTCGCATAGCGGCGTCACTTGCGGCAATTCGATAACGCCTGGTCGCGGTGAAGGATCACCGCATGGCGATGAAACGGGAACCAGTTGTGATGGAGATACCTCGAGGTCGCGCGGAGGCGCATGTTATCCTCGGATTCCACACAACGATCCCCTGCCGCCGCACGAACCCGAGCAGACTGCATGGCTGCCATGACGGGACGTTTGGATGGAGTTGGTCGGCGGGTGATTGGGTTTTTCCGGGTATCGGTGGACACGAACGACGAGAACCGCGATATCGTGGCATTCCCCGGTCGAGAGACGGGATGAGCCAAACGATCTCTAAAGATCGCAAGCGGATGCGTTGAGGTGACATCGCGATTCGGATCGTGCAAGAGCACGAGCCTGGCAACCAGTTCGTCGTACGGGGGCGTGAGATCCATACGGTCGCGACGACCGGGTGGAGATGCGACAGCCCTGGCCTGGTGGAGTGACAAAGGAGGCGTGCGTATCGATACGCTTGACTCGTCATATAGGGCCCTCACCCATGAGCATGATGGTGGAGGCGCCAGCTAAATGAAGATGACACAGGACTAAACGGGCTGCTGAGTGATCGGCGGCCCGTTTTGCCTCGGGTTGAGACACGGTGTCTACACAAACGCCCGCATACTACGCAATGGCAGTATGGCGCTGCTACGTCAATCAGATGCGTTCGACCTTTAATGAAGATCCATATGCGCAATCATGAAATTGCATGCTTCCTGCCAGCAATTCCATTATCTGTTCGTGAGTCCGAACGATGTTCATCCTGTAGAGGATATGTCCTATCATCAATGCATGGACTCAGAGAGGGCGCGTTCTATCTGGTCACCGAACTGCCGAGATTTCGTCATGGAGGTTGTTATGGCCGAGGATACTTCTCCTGTGGTGCCTACTGAGCCGCTGGTACGGACGGACGACTTTATCCAAAGGGAACTCACTCAGAGGTTGAAGAATATCGAGGCGCAATCGGATTCTCATGCGATCTCGTTCAATGGACCGCTGATTTCGGGTGCGGACGACATCTTTCGCCAGTTGATAGAGGATCTCAGTAACTCGCAGGTGGGCCAAAAGAGGCTTACCGTTCTCTTAACCACGTATGGAGGACAAGTTGAGCCTGTGCAGCGAGTTGCCGAAACCATTCGTCACTTCTATAACGAAGTTTGGTTTGTCGTTCCTAATCATGCGTATTCAGCGGGTACGGTACTTGTGATGTCCGGCGACCGTATCTATATGGATTACTATTCGCGATTAGGCCCCATTGATCCTCAGGTACTTGGTGCGAACGGCAACTGGGTTCCTGCAATTGGTTATCTTCGTCGCTGGGACGAGCTTCTCACCAAAGCCAACAATGGGACCATCACAACGGCAGAGGTGCAAATCATGTTGGGTTTTGATCAAGCAGAGTTGTATCAATATGAACAAGCCACGCAACAGTCTATAGAACTGTTGAAAACCTGGTTGGCGGAGTATAAATTCCGTGATTGGTCCAAGACCGAAACCAGGGGCGAAAACGTCACAAGTGACATGAAGGCGGACAGAGCAGAAGAAATCGCAAGTATTTTGAGTGATGCTGACCGTTGGCATAGCCATGGACATGGAATATCCAAAGACGTGCTCTATAGGGACCTCAATCTCCGAATTGATGGCTTGGAGGAGCATCCGAACCTCTATGAATTGGTCAAACAATACGATAAGCTATCAGCAGATTACATGAGAAAGATGGGAGCAAGCGTTGCCGCCCATGCCGTCGCGTCCGGTCTGATCATGTTTTAGGGAGGTATGCAGGGTGTCTGAACAGCGAACCATCACGAGTCCAGACCTTAAGGCACTGGCACGTCACAACGAAAAGGTTGACTTGAAGAAGCTTCAGAAATCACGCCAACTTCAAGACTCATTGAAAGAACAGGGATACCAACCCAAGGGATACCAACTTGCTTCGCCGTTTGACCGGGAACGGTCAATTCATAGCAAGAAGCGCTCCGTAAAGGAAACGAGCCGTCTCTGAAGCTTGCGTAGGACATTTGTATAATCCGTAACAGCCATCTGCGGCAGGCTATGGTGTTGACGCATATGAAAACTAACGGGCGGCTGAGCGCTCAGCCGCCCGTTTCTTGTTCTACAGATAGTGGTTAATCAGATCAGACCGAGCGAAGCATGATCGTCGGCTTGCGCGGCGCGGCGGCGGACTGGTTGGCCAGTTGCACGGCGACGCGGGTGGCAAGATGCGCGAAGGCCTGGCCGGTCGCTGACTCCGGCGCGGCGGCGGCCTGGGGGGTGCCGGTATCGCCGCCGGTCATGATCGACGGCTCGATCGGGATTTGACCGAGCAACTCGACTCCATTCGCCTCGGCGGTGCGCTTGCCGCCACCTTCCCCGAAGATCGGGTGCTGCTCGCCGCAGCCCGGACAGACGAAGCCGCTCATATTCTCGACGATGCCCAGCACCGGCGTCTTGACCTCCTCGAACATCTTGAGCCCCTTGACCGCGTCGGCCAGCGCGACCTCCTGCGGCGTCGTCACGATCACCGCGCCGGAAATCGGGATCTTCTGCACCAGCGTCAACTGCACGTCGCCCGTTCCTGGCGGCAGGTCGAGGACGAGGTAATCCAGCTCGCCCCAGTGAACATCGTTGAGGAACTGGTTGATCAACTGCGCCACCAGCGGGCCGCGCCAGATCAGGGCCTTGTTCGGGTCCATGATGAAGCCGATGCTCATTACCTTCACGCCGTGTGCTTCCAGCGGCACGATCTTGTTGTCGCGCATGAGCGGCTTGTCGTTGACGCCCATCATCAGCGGGGCGCTGGGACCGTAGACGTCGGTATCGAGCAGACCAACCTTCGCCCCCGCCTGCGCCAGCG
>JACCZH010000277.1 GCA_013696045.1 Chloroflexia bacterium | reverse complement strand
CAGAAAGGCTCCCCGCGAACCGACGGCGTCTTTGCCGGCAGTCCCGACCCAAAACGTCTGCCAATGGACACTGGGTCACTGGACCTCCCAGGCGACCGCCGTGAAAGCTTTTATCATCGCGCCCTGCAGCTGTCAAGGCCCACAGTTAGCCCACAGTTAGCCCTTCCACAACCTTCAGGCCAGCAACACCAATGTTCGAACGATGTTGTTTCGGTGAAAAAGCGTTGAAATACCGACAAATGATCCGGGGGGGTCTTTCTGGGAAGGGCAGCCCTAGTCCTAGTTGACACCGTCACCGCCTTGAGGATACTTTGGGAGATTCAATGGACCAACAGGGCCACCAGCAGCCACCCGGCAAAGTTTCGAAAACGACGACATTTCGAACGGCCCGTCCCCGACGGCTCTATGAGGACGTCGTCAGCCAGGTGATGGAACTCATTGCGGCCGGCGAGCTCCCTATGGGAACCCGACTGCCACCCGAGCGACAGCTCAGCAGCCAGATCAACGTGAGCAGGAATGTGCTCCGTGAAGCCTTTCGAGTGCTCGAAGAGCGCGGTTTAATCGTCGCCAGGCCCGGCGACGGCCGGTACGTGCGTGCCGTCAGCTCCATTCAAATCGCGCCTGAGCGGCCAATCGATCCGGTCAATCTGCTCGAGCTCAGAACGATTCTCGACCTCTTGGAGTCGAGGGAGCTGATCGAGACTCAGGTCGTGGCGCTCGCCTGTGCCAGGATCACCCCTTCGGAGGTACCCCGCTTGCGGGACGCGGCCAAGCGTGTCGTGACATGGCGGGATAATCTCGAGTTTCACGTTGTGCTAGCGTCTGCAGCCCACAATTACATGCTTGAGAGACTCGTGCGGGAGCAGCTCGAACTGCTGCATGATGTTCATCAACGCCAACACTATTTTTCGGGAGATGACAGTCAACGATTGCTTCTCGAACACCACCAAATTGCCGAGTCGGTGATCGCGCGAGATATTTCTGCAGCGCAGCGTTTGGTGCGCCTTCACTTCGATCACACCCGACAAAGTCTCGTCGGCTGGTCGGAAATGGCGTTTCATCAGGAGCCACCGGTGTGAAGATCCAGGCTGCCGATTTCAATTCTTTCGGGGGCGTGTCGCAATAGCTCACGCTTTGCGGATCAATCGGCGGGAGGTGGCGAGGACATGCCTGCTCGAGCGGTTTTGTACTGCCGCCGACATCGCGTGCATTGCCCGGCTTCGCACCCGGGTTGTGAACGATTTCGAACCAAGCGGACGGGTCCATGCCCATGAGTGCGAAATCGCCCGCTCGGTCAAATGGTTTTTGAGTGATGAGCGGCAGCGTGCTGGAGGAGGGTGTCCCCTCACTGCCGGTCTGCACCTGTCAGCGCCCGGACTTACCATACGATTGCTGCACGCGTGGCCCGTCACTTCCATTATGTTAGGCGCATGAGATTCCCTCGAGGATCTGATCGGGCCGACGTCGCAATCATAGGGGGCGGCATTGTCGGCCTCTCGTTGGCGTGGTACCTGCGCAAGTTAGGCGTAGAGCGGGTGACGCTGGTTGAGCGCGGTGAGCCGGGCCAGCAGTCTACAGGGGCCGCCTCCGGCGGCATTCGCCGACAGTTTGGAACCCGCGTCGAGATCGAGATGACGCTGGCGGGATGGCGTTTTTATGAAGAGGTGCTGTCACACAGCAGCTACACTGATGCATTCGACCAGGCTGGGTACGCGTTTCTGGCTGGTCCTCGGCAGATCGACGCGCTTGGGCGAGCATGGATGCTTCAGCAGGAGATTGGTCTGCCGGTGCGCTGGCTCGGTCCCGCTGAATTGGCCGAGATGTTTCCTTACTGCGAGTTGCATGGCCTAGTCGGCGGAACCTTCTGTGGCGAAGATGGCTTCATTGATCCGCCGGCAGTTGTCCAGTGGCTTCTCCGGCAATGCCGCGCTCAGGGCGTGCACATCTTGGAACAGACGCCCGTCGATGCCGTCACGATCGCAGGAAGACGTATCCGCACGATCCGCAGCGGGCGCACGATTGTCGCCGCCGATGCTGTAGTCAATGCGGCCGGTGCCTGGGCCGGCTGCGTGGGTACTCTGGCGGGCGTAAACATCCCGGTTGAGCCTTCTCCTCGCGTTAAGTACGTTACGGACTCTGGGCGGCACTTTTCGGCCAATTCCCCACTGATTATCGACTTGCCAACCGGCACTTACGTCCGTTTACGGCAGGGAGGCGCGATTTTGGGCGTCAAGCCAAAAAAGCGGGTCGTCAGTTTTAACGTCGAAACGAACCAACGTATTTTCGCCCGGATGGCTCGACGGGTGTGCGAGAGATTCCCTGGCCTACATGGCGCGAAGCTCCGCGGGCTTATCAAAGGCCTCTACGAACTGACACCCGACGGCCTCCCGCTTGGCGGTCCAGTCGCCGGTGTGACCGGGCTTTATGTCATTGCGGGCTTTAACGGCCATGGCATCATGCACGGTCCAGGCGTAGCGCGCGCACTGGCCGAATTGATCGTGATGGGAAAATCCGAGGCATTAGATCTCGGTCCCTTGCGCCCGGACCGGTTTGAGCGCCACATCGCGACCAAGCATTACAACTTCTTGTAAGGCAGAGTGGGCGGCCCGCAGGTGCCCCGCTCCTTTCGCGCGCGGATGGGACAAACCGCGGCAGGAGGAATGTCAGTGAAGCCGATGACACGCCGGGAGTTCACTCTTAGAACGGCAGGCGCCGCAGCGGGCGCCTTCGTTTCGGTCAGAGGAGAGCCCGGACAAGCTCGGCAGAAATCCACAACTCTTCGGGTGGACGGCGACCGTCTTAACCGCTGGGTCAAAGAGCTTTCTGTATTCGGAAGGACCCCGGAGGGCGGCGTGAGTCGCGTTGCCTTTTCTGAGGCGGACCATCAGGCCCGGTCGTACGTCCGGCGCCTTCTGGAAGAAGCTGGACTCGACACCCGCATTGACGCCGCCGGAAACCTTATTGGCCGAAGGACATCGAGCGATCCGTTGTTCCCTCCTCTATGGACAGGTTCACACATTGACTCGGTACCCGAGGGAGGTAATTACGACGGCAACGTGGGCTCATTGGCGGCCATTGAGGTAGTCCGCACCCTCCAAGAACGAAGCGTTGCCCTCCGCCATCCGCTGGACGTGGTGATTTTCTCGAACGAGGAAGGCGGCAAGACGGGGAGCCGCGCTGTATCAGGGGAGTTGGAGCGCCGCGAATTAGAGCTACCGACGGCGAGCGGCCGGACGATTGGAGAGGGAATCCGCTTCATCGGCGGAGATCCCGCGCGGCTTGACGAAGCGCGGCGTGGCCCTGGCGAAATTGCTGCTTTTTTGGAACTTCACGTCGAGCAGGGAGGGATTCTCGAACAAGCGGGAGTTGACATCGGCGTCGTCGAGGGGATCGTCGGGATCCGCCGCTGGAACGTGAAGGTGCAGGGCTTCGCGAACCACGCGGGC
>JACCZH010000407.1 GCA_013696045.1 Chloroflexia bacterium | reverse complement strand
CAAATTCTCCCACCGATGCCGGGCGAACGCGAGTAAGCGCCGCACGACGATTGACACAGCAACCCGAGCATCGCCGTCTCAAATATCGCAAATTGGAGATACGATCCTCAGATTTCCATGACCGGCTCATCGGGACGGATAATCGTGCCCTCGGCAATGCCCCGTAGATCGAGGTCAATCCCGTGCAGCAGTGCGAAGACTTCCTCAAGCCCGGCGAACACCGCCCAGGGAACATCTTCCGGCAGTCCCTTGACCGAAAACTCGGCGCGCACCTCACGATCAAGTCCGGCCCCTTCGATGATGTGTACTGTGCGCTGAAAATACACGTCCGTCGTCGCGCCCGAACGAATATCATCCTCGCTGGCTTGATAAAACGCAGGTTTCCGATTGTCGCTCATGTTGCCCCCCTTTACGCCCGCTCTATCTCTGCTTCATCCTTCGGCAAACCTTGACCGGCAGTATCGCGCACCGGTAGAGTGTGTACGTACAGATGATCGAAGGGAACACACGCATGGAAGCAACAAGCCCGGGAGTCCTTAGCCGTCAGAAGATAGAAGAGATGATCGACGCCACTCCGCCACTTATCACCGCAATGCCGGACGTGGGCACACAAATTCAGCCCAACGGGGTCGACATCACGCTGGAGGCGGTATCATCGTTTGAGGGCTGCGGAACAATTGCGGTGTCGAACGACAACAGGATCCTGCCAGAAACGGTCGACCTCACGTACCAGGCAGACGGCTCGATTCATTTGCCGCCCGGACCGTACCATGTGCGTTTTAACGAGATCGTCGCGCTGCCGGACTGGCTTATGGCCTACGCCCGGCCTCGCTCTAGTCTGCTTCGCTCCGGAGTGGCGCTGCACACCGCGGTCTGGGACGCTGGTTACTCAGGCCGCGGGGCCTCGCTGATGGTTGTCTACAACCCGGCCGGTTTCACAGTGCATAGGAACGCACGCATCGCTCAGCTTGTCTTTCACCCGCTCTCGTCCGCTACGTCGGGGGGCTATGCCGGCGCGTACCAACACGAGGGCACGCCGTCAGGCTAACCGGGCGGTGCGCCAGGTCTCTTGCATCTTGCTTAATGTCGTCATGGTCACACGGGTGAGGTCGATCCACGGTTGCAGATGCGGGGAGTCACATCTCTCGTACGCCTCCTGATGCGCCGCTACCTCTGCAATCAACGCGGCGAAGAGCGGACCGGGGTTGTCGTCGATGGCTGCCGAGCGAAAAAGCTGCTCAACAGCGAAGCGACGGTTCAACGGCGTCACGCCAATCCCGATCGACTGGCTAACGCGCTTCAGATCGAACGCGCTGAGAAACACGCCACACGACGCCGGAGTCGTGAGCCAGGCTGCGATGTCGCGCAGGCTGCGGTCGTCCATGACCGGACTGTCATCGTTCATGATTCCTCCCACGAACAGCATACAAAAACGGGAAGGGCCCTGTGCCCTTCCCTGCTAAACATTCATATTGCTAGCTGTGGGTCTACTCCTCGCGACGCCAGTCCTTAATGTCCCAGACATCACTCATGAACGTCGCTCCGTTGTATCCGGTAAGCGTGTTCACGACCGCCGCGACACTCGAGCGATGAATGATTGGAATCTCGACGAAGTCCATGACCGACATGTCATTCATCGCGATGAACAGCTCGGCCTGAATCTCCGGATCGAGCTCGGTCTGCGCTTGATCGTGCAACACGTCGAACTCCGGATTGTTATACCGGGTGATGTTATTTTCCGACCAGTTGTTGGATTTCTGCGCGATGCTGTCCGTACGGTAGCGCTCCGCCCAGGCGATCGGGTACGGGCTACTCGGACCATTGGTGTACATCTCGAGGTCAGCATAGAAGTGACTCGCTGTGTCGGGGTTACCAGCATCCGACGAGAAGAAGATCGAGGCCTCCACGGTCTTCAGCTCGACGGTGAAGCCAAGCTGCTCGAGCGACTGCTTGATGATTTCCTGGGTGCGCTGCCGCACCGCGTTGATCGATGTCTGGTAGACCAGATTGCCGCCCGCAACGCCGGCCTCATCCAGGAGCGCCTGAGCCTGCTCAAGGTCGTATTCCCACGACGTGTTGGGAGAGACAAAGGCCGGCGGCACATTCAAGTTGTTCGACGTCGCCACGCCACCGTCACCGTACAGTTGCTCCGCGATCAAATCGCGTTGGATAGCGAGGGCGATGGCGTTGCGCGCCTTTTTGTGCTGGAAGATCGGGTGCTGAGTGCTTGGCTCGGAGAACGCCCCATCAACTTCCTCGTTTGGGTTGGCGAAGTTGACCATAATGCGCTCGGCGCTGGAGCCTGGCGTGGAAACGATCTCGCCGAGGCCACCTTCCTCTTCCATCTGGGCCAGAATCTCTGGCTGAGATTGGATATTCCAGGCATAGTCACCCTCACCGGTCTGGATGACTGAACGCGCGACGGTGTCGGAATCGCCGCCGCCCTTCAGTTCCACCGAGTCGAAGTACGGTTTGCCATCGTCCCAGTAGTCCTCAAAGCGGTCATACAGCACAACGTCCGCCGGGCGGAACTCACGCACCATGAACGGGCCGGTGCCGATGGGCATGAGGTTTGCCGGTGCGCTGCGCGCTTCGGCTCCAACGTGGTCAGCGAAGACGTGCTCCGGCAGGATCATGCCGTTCGGGCCGACGTAGGGATCGTACCAGGCTGGTGTTGGCTGTTTGAAGTTCAGTGTCACCGTGTGGTCGTCAACGACATCGACTGATTCGATGGGGTCGTAGACGGCGAAGGTTGTCGCGGTGGTTTCCTCGTTGGCAACAAAGTCGAAGGTGAACGCGACATCATCAGCGGTGAAGTCCTCGCCGTCGTGCCACTTCACATTCTCGCGAAGCCGCCAGGTAACGCTCAGGCCATCTTCGGCAACATCGCCGTTCTCCAGCGATGGGATCTCCGCCGCCAGGAACGGCACGAGCTCTCCGGACGAGTTGTAGTTGGCCAGTGGCTCCAGGCAGACCTGGGAAGCATCGAAGTCCTTGGTGCCCTGGGCAAGGTGTGGGTTGAGAATCGTGGGAGCCTGCCACCACAGGAGACGTAAAAGACCGCCGCCGCCCGCAGACCCGGAAGCGCCTTCGGACTCAGGCGTCTCCGCGTCGTCCATCTCGGGGGTTTCTTCGCCTGCGGGTGTTTCGGCATCCTCCATCTCCGGAGTTTCCTCGTCGGCTTCAGCGGGAGTCGTAGCGTCCGCGCCGGTTCCAACGTCCTCAACGTCGCCGACGACATCTTCGTCGTCGTCGCCACAGGCAGCCAGAAGACCGGCAATAATCGGTGCGCTCAAGCCCAGCGCCATGCCGCGCTTCAGCACCTGACGCCGGTCGAGCGTGCCTGCCAGCGCGTCGGTCCTCATGCGTTCAACGTCCGTCAATCGCTCGTTAGACATGTGGATGTCCTTCCTTGTCGAGTATCCCGTACGAGCATTCCTCACGCCCTGATGTACGTCGATACCTGAAATGTAGAATGGTTGCTTTGCAGTCACCGGACCAGGCCCTTGGCTGACTTCGATCGTTCGGCGCAGATGTTGAAACCTGTCTATTCACCTTACTAAACTCTCTGTGAACCATCAGGTTTCCATAATGGTGCGCTCAGGGAATCGTGCGAGCCGCGGCAAACTAGCAGCGAACATGTTCATGACGCAGCGCCTCAAACATCGTCCACACTACTATGGTAACTGTCGTACGTGAGGTCAGCCTGAATTGAGCCTGATAGCTGGCTGAAAAAGGTCCCGGCCTTATGCAATACCCTGGCGGAAGGCCCAGGCGGCGGCTTGTGTTCGGGACTGGCTGTCAATCTTGGTATAGATATTCGTGAGGTGGCGCGCGACGGTTTTCTCGCTGATGAAGAGATCGTCTGAAATCTCGCGGTTCGTCTTTCCGGCGGCAACCAGACGCAGCACTTCAAGCTCACGCGGCGTCAACCCGCCTGGGATGCTGGAAACGCCGGACAACGCTGCGACATCCGGTAAGAGACCCATGCGCTGCGCGGCGTTCCGAACCTCAATCACCC
>JACCZH010000363.1 GCA_013696045.1 Chloroflexia bacterium | reverse complement strand
GCATTTCGCCGACAATTGGATAGACGAATCCAGCACCAACCGAGGCGCGCACCTCACGAATGTTGAGATCGAAGCCTTCTGGCCGGCCCGGAAGTGTCGCGTCCCCGCTCAGCGACAAATGGGTTTTCGCCATACAAATCGGCAAGGTGTCATACCCCAAGCGGGTATAGTTACGAATTGCTCGGTCTGCCACCCGTGAATAGGAAACTGAGCCCGCGCCATAGATCTCTCGCGCGATGGTTTCGATCTTGGTCTTGATGGGAACGTCTAATGGATAGAGGTGCTCGAAGGCTGCCCCGGCATTGGCGGCCCTCACCGTTGCCTCGGCGAGCGCTTGTCCGCCTGCCCCACCTTCGGCGAAGACTTTGCTCACGGTCGCGTCAAAAGCACCTGCTTCGAGACTGGCGCGGCGGATAAGCTCTATCTCAGCGTCGGTGTCAGTCGGAAAATGGTTGATAGCGACAACCACCGGCACACCGTGCCGCCTCACATTTTCAATCTGCTTGACCAGGTTACCAATGCCCGCGCTCAGAGCGTCCAGATTTTCATCGGTGAGCTCAGTGTCGAGCGGCTTGCCAGCGACAATCTTGAATCGCCCACTATGTGCCTTAAGCGCCCGCACGGTTGCGACCATGACTGCGGCATCAGGTCGCAGTCCGCTGATTCGGCATTTAATGTTGAAAAACTTCTCCGCGCCGAGGTCAGCGCCAAAACCCGCTTCGGTGACGAGAATATCCGCGAGCTTAAGGCCAATCTGGTCCGCGACGATCGATGAGTTACCGTGCGCGATGTTCCCAAACGGTCCGGCGTGAACGAGGGCAGGCGTATTTTCAAGCGTCTGCAGGAGGTTGGGTTTGATTGCGTCCCGCAGGAGGACGGCCATCGCTCCTGCAACCTGGATGTCGTCGGCTGTCACGGGGCGGCGGTCGTTGGTCTGACCGAGCACAATTTTGCCAAGTCTCGTTCGTAAATCCTCGAGACTGGTTGCCAACGCAAGGATAGCCATCACTTCGGAAGCGGCGGTGATGTCGAAGCCGGTTTGGCGGGTTGCGCCGTTGCCGTCGCCGAGGCCAATCACGATGTCTCGGAGCGCACGGTCGTTGACGTCCAGGACGCGGCGCCAGGTTATGGAGTTCGGGTTAATGTCGAGCTCGCTACGGTGGAAGAGCGCGTTGTCGAGGAATGCCGCGCACAGGTTGTGGGCAGCGGTGACTGCGTGGCTGTCTCCGGTGAGATGCAGGTTGAAATCCTCCATGGGAATAACCTGTGCGTATCCACCTCCGGCGGCGCCACCTTTGATTCCAAATACAGGCCCTAAGGATGGTTGCCGTATCGCGATAATTGACCGCTCGCCAATTGTGGCAAGCGCTTGTCCAAGTCCGACTGTTGTCGTTGTCTTCCCTTCACCGAGAGGCGTGGGCGTGATCGCGGTGACAACCACATATTTGCCCTGCGGTCGATCACTTATGCGGTCCAGTGTCGACAGGTTGATTTTGGCCTTGTAACGTCCATAGAAGTCAATTTCCTCCTCCTGGAGGCCGAGCGCCGCGGAGACTTGTTGGATTGGCTGCAGAACCGCGCCTGCTGCGATTTCGATGTCCGACTTCATCAAGACCCTTTCCTGTAATGTGTGCTTACGAACTCGCGCTCAAACGTGGCGGCGTCGCGCGCTTGCAATCGCATGGCCTTTATGGTGTTGCGGACCAGCACTATCGTGGTAACCCGGCCAGTGCCGCCAGGGACCGGTGTAATGGCGCCAGCGATCGAGCGAACCGGATCGTAGTTGACATCCCCGATCATGGACCCATCGATGAAATTCACTCCAAAATCAACGACGATCGCGCCGGGTTTGACCATGTGTTTCTGGATGGTGCCGGGCCGCCCGGCAGCCGAAATGAGAATGTCCGCTTGTTTTGTGAAGTTCGCAAGGTCGCTTGTTCTGGAGTGGCAGACGCTCACTGTTGCGTTCGCGGCCAGCAACATCAGAGACATCGGCTTGCCGACAACCGGGCTGCGGCCAACAACGACAGCGTGACGGCCAGCGATATCTATATCATAGTGCTTGAGAAGTGCCATTCCTCCGGCCGGCGTGGATGGGGCCAGAACATCGCGGTCGTCGTGGAACAGCCGACCGGCATTGAATGTAGTAATGCCGTCAACATCCTTCAGAGGATCCAGCCGATCAGACACTTCTACCCGGTCCAGATGCGACGGGAGAGGTTGCAGAATGATGACCCCGTGCACCGAACGATCATCGTTTAGACTGTCGATCGCGCGGTCCAGGTCATCCTGGGATGCCGCGCCTGGCAAATGAACCGACTCGACTTCCACTCCAACTCCCCGCGCGGCTTTGATAATCGCTCTCTCATACGCATGAGCGCTTGGATCATCGCCAACGCTCAGGATCGACAGCGAAGGAGTTGACCCCGCCTGGGCGATGAGGTCGTGTAACTCGTCACGCGCGCGTAATCTTAAGTCACGCGCGACAGGCCTCCCGTCAAGCACAATGGCGTTCACAGCTGTTGTCCGTCGGGTGCTGGACGTATGGCAGCGAGCGTGCCGGAGGCGATGCGTCCCGCGATCTCGGCGGCGGCGCGCACAACCTCAATCGAATCGCCTTCGATGCGGTCGATCTCGGTGACGTCAATACCTTCTTCATCCCGTAGTAGTGCCACGTTGACGTCTGTCGTCAAGATCGCTCCTTGTATAGCCCCCATAGCCAGCGCGCCAGCGGCGCCCAGGTCGCTAACGGTAAAACGCGAAGCCAGGGGTAGCTGTGCCTCGATCATTTGTAAGAGTTGGAGGGAGTCCCTGCAGATTTCATATGGAGATCGCGCCGCGGCGATCAATGCGGATTGATACGCCTGTCGATCGCCGGTTTCCTTCATATGTCGCTGAGCATTCAAAAGAACATCGAGAACGTCCAGATCGCTATCCGCCGCGGAATACAGGCGCTGTTGAAGAACTTCGAGTTCGGCGATCTGACGTTCAATATTCGCCTTACACTCCCGATTGGCTTTGCGCCGGGCGCTAAGGCGCATTACCAGTAGGGTAAGCGCAGCCGAGCTGGACGTGGAGATGGCGGCGACGCTTCCGCCTCCGCAGAAGAACGTTGGATCTGCAACCTTGCGGTTGAACTCTTGAAGCGTGTCACGTGAAAGGGCGTTGCCTCTCCGACCTGCCGTCAAGAATTACCTCCAATAACCAGAGCCTCAATCTTTCGCCTTTGAGCCGAGTATAGCACCGTCCTTTTGGCCGCCCGCAGTTTCTGCAACTGCGGCTTACGTCATTTCCTTCCTGGACGAGCATCAGTTCCCTGGTTGACCATCCAACGCCAAACATTGGACCGGACCAAATGGAAGAC
>JACCZH010000335.1 GCA_013696045.1 Chloroflexia bacterium | reverse complement strand
ACGCACCCGTCCCTGATTGACCGGGCGCATCTTCTGGACGAGGTGTTCGGGATCGTGTACGTGCCCAGCGGCGTCTGGATTAATGAGGAAGGCATGATTGTTCGCCCACCAGAGACGGCCTACCCCGCCAATCCTGATTACGGGCACCGACAGATTGCACCCGACGCCTCACCTCGCGAGGTGGCTCAGACTACCGCGGTGCGCAAGCTACGGATCGAAGCCGAGAAGTACGTCTCGGCTATACGCGACTGGGTCGAGTTGGGCGCCGAGAGCCAGTTCGCGCTGTCATCAGACGAGGTGCTGAAGCGCAGTCGACCACGACCGATCGAGGAAGCTGAAGCAGTAGCGCAGTTCGAACTCGGCCAGCATCTGTATCTCCTCGGTCGACCAGCAGACGCTATCCGCCACTTCCGGGAAGCCTATCGACTCCAGCCGGACAACTGGACATACAAGCGCCAGGCGTGGAGCCTGCTCGAGCCGGGCCAGGATCCGCTTGAGGTGTACGGAGGTGACTGGCTGACCGACGTTACCAAGATTGGTGCCGAGAACTATTACCCACCGCTCAAGTTGTAGTCGAGCATTGAGTCGTGCGTTGCCAGCCACGGGGTCAATGTTTTTCACCTGAAGTTAGGCCATTCGTCGACACAGCATAATCATTCGATTTCTTGCCTGTAACACATGCCGCTGCCAGACCCTGAAGGATCTGGCAGCGTTTCTCAAATGTCGCGGATGATCGAATGTTACTTGTTGAGTTGTCCGCGAATCGCTCCTGCCGGGAACTCCGCGGTGTGAACGTTGATGTAATAGTCGGATGGGTTCTTGAGGATGTCTTTGGCCAGATCCCGATCAACAGTGACACAGCCACTACCGAAGGTGAGACCAACGACGACGGGGCCATTCACCCCAGCTGGTGCTTCATGGATATGCACACCGGTCACTTCACCGATGCTCATCGCGCTCACGTCGTAGCAGATAATGCCCTGGCCCGGGTTCACGGTGATCTTGGCGGGTTCATGAGTTAGGACTTATGGGGTCTTCCTTTGTGAATGCCGCACAG
Source organism: Chloroflexia bacterium (assembly GCA_013696045.1). Classification (GTDB taxonomy): domain Bacteria; phylum Chloroflexota; class Chloroflexia; order Thermomicrobiales; family CFX8; genus JACCZH01. The sequence goes on along the minus strand of JACCZH010000335.1, from coordinate 7,128 downwards.
CGATGATCGAGCTCCGGGACGGACGTTCGCCCCGGACGACGCTGACGTAGCCCCCAGCAGCGCCGCTGGGGGCTACTGTATTGGTCGCGAGAGCATCAGGCTAGCTTGACGCCGAGGTCGAAGGATGCCCTGGGGCTGACGATAGCAGGGGAAGATGACCACGGGTACCTGTTGAGATATGGATAGTGCCGCCCATTATCGCGGAGTTCTGCATGCCGCTTGGAGAAGCACGGCAGGTTCTTAAAGTATTCCACGGTCAATGGGCAGGCAAAGAGAGTGTATTAGCAAAGGAAAAGTAAGCCGGTGGTGTGTACTTACCAGGGACCGATAAGCTTGTCGAGGATTGCCAAGAGCCCCACAGCGAGCAGCGCAATCAACCCGGTGAATACCAGCGTGAGCCGACGGACGTGTTGCCTATCGGGCCGACCGAGTGTGTGGGCCGCCGCGCCACCGAGCCCGCCGGCCGTCAACAGTGCCGGGAAGCCACCGAGGATGCCGTAGAACACAACGGCCACGAGCGCACCCGGCACCGCCACCAGCCCCGTCTGATAGCCACTGAACGGCACTGGGAACCGGTAGAATAACGCGCAGATTGCGGCGAGTGGAAAGGCCAGCGCCACGGCCCAGAGCGCGCCCCGAAATACTGCCGGTGTCACCCGTGTCCCCTTCCATTTCGCAGCTGAACTCGGTGCAGTCCACAACATGATACACCTCGGGCAGATGACGATGAATCACTGCGGCGCTGCCCGAACTGTGGTTACGAGCCGACAACCTATAAACGTCTGCTCGGCCGCTGGTTTGGAGAAAGAATGGCTCCAGCAGGTGCGTCAGACGGTGACATCTCCGCGGTGTGGCAGCGCCAGTTCGGCCGCGATCTGCGCCGATGCCTGGTCGACAAGGGCTTCGGGCAGCAGACCCACGCTTGCCAGGTCACGCAGGGCTTGCTCGGCGGCGACCTTGGAGAGGAGTTGCGCCTGGAGGCGCCGCACACGTATCCCTTCCTCTCCCACCTGCTCGTCAAGCTCGGCCAGGGTATCGGCCGCGTCTTGCTCCCAGGCCGTGAATGTCTCCTTGGTGCGCTGGATGGTCTGCGCCGCAACGTTCGGGAGTTCCGCAAACAGATCGAGCGCCTGCGTCGTACGGCGGGCGGCCAGAAAGCGAGCACTGACCTCGGCGTAGGCCAAGTCCTCAGGGTCATCGCCGGCTGGCGGAGGCAGCCGGCGGACGAGGGTCTCCACGACCCGATCGAAGGCCGGCCGGTCCCGTTTCCGCAGGACACCAACCATAGACCTGCCCAGCGACGTCTCTTCAATGCGATCGTCAACTTCGTGCAAGAGTAATCTGGTCACGGCGGGTTGGAGGAGGCCGATGTCATGCAGCAGTTGATAGGTCTCGCGCTCCACGGCAAGACCCCGGCCAGTCACGACGCGCAGCTCCTCAGCGGGGGTGAGGGTGATCTGTCGGATTTCGTCGACCGTCCTGCCTTCGAGTGCCTCAAGCTCGCTGCTGATGCGGGGATCGTCCAGGTCGAGATCAGTCAGTTGCCGGCGTGCAGCCGCGATCCCGGTCAGCCGGGCGCTGGCCGCAAGGAAGTGCTCGGCCCGGCTGGGCTCGGCGATGCCGAGCACGCGCACGAGCGCTGAGATCGTGGTGGCGTTCAGGGCGAGGGTGGCGACGACGACACCACCAGTCATCGCGATGAAGAGCTCGCGCTCTGGGAGCGTTTCGGGCAGGGCAAGCGCGAGGGCAAGCGCCACACCTCCCCGGAGCCCACCCCAGACGACGACCGCCTGGTTGCGCATGCCGAAGGCGGGTATCACCGCCATGCGTTCAAGGAGGACGACCAGCGGTACCACCGCCAGCGCGCGAGCAACCAGAACAACCGCGATGGCAAGCCCGATCGCACCAAGGTGATCCGTCAGCAGCGTGGGATCGATAGCCAGGCCGATCAGGAGGAACAGCAACGCGTTGGCAATGTAGCCTAACGCTTCCCACAGCTCACGCCACAGTTGTCGAATCTCAGCCGAGGCGCGGCTCGGTGCCAGCCCGCCCATGACGATGCCGGCCGCGACGGTGGCCATCACGCCCGAGACGCCGAGAACCTGGTCGGCCACGACAAAGCCACCGTAGGCGACCGCCACCGACAGCGCCGCCGCCGAGAGGCGATCGATCCAGGGGAGCAGGAAGGCCGCGGCGAACCCTGCGACTGTGCCGATGCCGATCCCCCCAACGAAGACGAACGCAAAGTCGACCAATCCCTCTCCGACGCTCACCTCGTGACCGAGCGCGGCTGCCAGCAAGATGTGCACCAGGACGATGGCGACGCCGTCATTGAGGAGGCTCTCGCCCTCAATGATCGAGAGCAGCCGCTGCGGCACCCCGATCCGGCGAAAGACATCCACGACGGCGACGGGATCGGTGGCCGAGATCAGCGCGCCGAAGAGCAGTGCGGCCGTCAACGACGCCTCGGTTCCCAGGTGAACGGCCATGCCGACGAGCACGGTCGAGACGACGAGGGCTGGAATGGCCAGCACCAGAATGGAGAGCAGGTTGCGGAAGAAGGCGCGTGTGGAAAGCCCGAGGGCCGCTTCGAACACCAGGATCGGGAGAAAGGCGAACACCAACACTTCTTCGAAGGTGCGGCCACGGAGGGGACTCTCGAGCGCAACCCAGCCCCCGACCCAGGCCGCTATCAGCCCCGAGATGGCCAGGATCACCGTGAGTGGTATGCGCACGCGGGCCGCACCGATGCTGACGAGCACGGCGCTGCTGAGGAGCGCGGAGATCAAGAGCAGCCACTCTGGCAGCGTCATCCCGAGACGTTATCCTTCCCGTTGCCGGTAGGCGGCCGCATGCTGCTCAGCCTCAACGACATCCTCAGGACGATCCAGTTTCTCAGGGTGGTTGGCCAAGTCTCGAACCGTCGCCGGATCGTAGCGTCGTTCGAGCACGGCATTGATTTCCGCTCCAAACACAAAGGCGAGCGCAGTCAGATACAGCAACGACATCAAGAGGATCACGCCGCTGAAGGCGCCATAGGTGAGACCCGGGTCGGCAACCAGAAGATAGAGCTTGATGGCCAATAGGGTCAGGAACCACGTAAGGGCAGCAGCGATCGATCCGGGGGAGATCCAGCGGAATGACTGCGCGACGTTCGGGCCGACATAGTACAGCACGGCCAGGAAGAAAATAATGAGGACCGCGGAGAGCAGCCAGCGGCCCAGTTGCCACATGATCCAGAAGCGACTATTGAGATCCAGACGATCGAGAAGCCACATCCCAAGGTCGTGCCCGAAGACAAAGAGGGTGAAGGTGGTGGTGATCATGACAATGCCGAGGAGTGTCAGCCCGATGGTCCTGAGACGCATCCCGAGGCGCGGACGGGTTTCCTCCACATCGTAGGCACGATTGAAGGCCTTGACGAGCGTCAGCACCCCATTGGATCCCGACCAGAGAGCGATGACCGAGGCGCTGACGATGCCAAATGACGCGCCGCGGGCACCAACCCGAGTCACGGCATCTTCGACCATCGAGGCCAGCAAGGTTCTGGCTTCCCCAGGGGCGCTGCGGAAGATGATGGTTCGCAGGTGAGCCGAGATGGGGAAGTCGGTGACCAGGTTGACGAGTGCCGCCAGCGCAGCGAACACGAGGAGCATGGCTGGGATGGCAAACAAACTATGGTAGGTGGCTTCGGCGGCAACGCTGGGAAGGTCATCACTGCGCACTTCTCGGGAAAGCACCTTGGCCAACCTCTTTAGCTGGGCACGGTCACGGAACCAGGGGGGTAACCCGGACGATTGCGTGGTGGTTCTCGCCTGCATGATCAGCCCCATCACGTGCCCTAGGCCGTACCGATTGCAGCGCATTGCGGGGCGCGTGCCGCCTGAAAGGAGTATAGCAACGAAATCGGGGGTTCAGACGAATATCTCAGTAGCGCGGGGCGGGCAACGTTTAGCGTTCGCACAACGGGAAGTGTGGCGATTATTTGCGCCCGCAACCTGTATCCTTTACCGCTCCCACAGTGGGGCCGATCCTTACAGGTCACTATGGTCGCCACGTGTTGCCATGTGTGCAATGCGACCGAAATGCGCTGTCTGACGTCCTTATATGACGGCACATAGGGCAACAGTTTATGCGAGAAAGGACAATATGTATGAAGCGGCGGTTGATCGTCCCGTACCTAATCCTCTCCCTAGCGATTTTCGCCGCCTGCGGTGGTGGCGACGATACCGAGGATGCCGCTGACGAGGCCGGAGAGACCGTCGAGGCCATCGCCACAGATGTGGACGCTGAAAGGGAAGCGACCGAGGCAGACATCGGAGCTGACGACGCCGAAACGCCCGAGACCGACGTCGCCGAGACGCCGGAATTGGATGTGACCCCGGAGATCGACACAACCCCGGAAACGGACCTGACCGGCACCCCTGAGGTAGACACGACGCCCGAGACGGATATGACCGAAGCGCCCGAAAGCGATATCACCCCTGAGGCAGACGTGACCGGCACTCCGGACACGGATACAACTCCGGAGACCGACGTCAACGAAACGCCTGAGGTTGATACGACGCCAGATTCGGCGGCTGGCGCTGAAGACACGAGTGTCACCTTCTCGATGGGAGAAGCGTTCCTGGTAGGGCTGCCGTATCGCGTTACTGAAGTGATGGGAGAAGCGTTCCCGGTAGGGCTGCCGTATCGCGTTACTGAAGTGATGGTAACTGTTGACGAGGCCATGATGATCGAGTCGATCGAAGGCGTCGAGCCCGAGCCAGGCGCCCAATTCGTGGGCGTGACCGTGACCGTTGTGAACGCGACAAGCGAGCGGCTGCCGCTCGCGCAGTTCCTCGGCACCGTCTCGCTGATGGACGCGTCTGACGAATGGTATCCAGCAAGTCTCCAGGCGACGACGTCGTCTATGCTGGATGGCGGCTTCGAAGAGGACGTCATCGAACCCGGCGAGGAAGCACAAGGCATCGTTGTCTTTGAAGTTCCCGAGGATGCCTCCGATCTGACGCTCGTCTTCGGTCCCTCGGCTGGTGAGGAGTCCATTGTGGTTGAACTCGAACTGACGGAGGACTAATCGTTCGTTCCCGCTCAAGGGAGGCGGTCGAGACAAAAGCCCCAGTCAATAGACAGGGGCTTCGACATGCTGGCCGTGTACGTAATAGGGGGCATTGTTTCGCGGTCGGTTATTTGTCCCGCTAGTACGCCAACGCATGAAGGGTTGCGGGCTCGGACGGCCTCGACACTAGGACGAGCGATGGACATGTTGGTCCGTGGCTTTCTCGGTCTTGGCATCGACCTCAGCCGTGTGCTCGGCTTTTGCCTCTTCATGGGCTTGGTCGTCACTGGACCGACGCTGGGCGACTTCCTCCAGGCTCGGTTCACGACCATAGACAACGACCGTATCACCGGTGCTGAAGATGAAATCGGCAGGAGGAGCACCAACATACCCGCCGGACGGTTGCACGATACCCAGGATTAGCAGCCCCTCGGCGGGCAGATCGAGCGTCCGGAGTTGTTGCCCTTCGAGCCAGCCTCCTGGACGAACCTCAAATTCGGCAACACGGTAGTCCTCACGCAAGTGCAGGAGCGCCGAATAATCCCGCAATACCAACGGCGTTGAGTGGCTCAACGCCAGTTGGATGAGTGGTATCAGTCTCCGGTTAAACCATCCCATGCGCGACAATGCAACGATTCCCACCAACGCACCGACGATGATTAGGAGTTGCTCTGGCGCTCGGTCCTCCTCTCCGGCAAAGGCCAGAATCAATGAGGTGACGATCGTGATGGCACCCGCATTGCCGGCCCGGATCAGGAGGGCAATGATTTTTCGTCGCTCCGGCGTGGTGACGGCCAGCTCCGACTCTGCGGTCGTGAACCCAGCACGGGAGAAAGCGGACAACGCCTGGAAGGAGGCGGCGTCCCGTGACAGGCCGGTCATCATCAGCGCCACCGCGCCGATCCGGACGACGAGCATGGAGAGCGAGACAATGGCCAACAGGGAGATGATTGCAAACATTGGGTAGTATTCCTCCTTGCGAGATGATGTCCTGCACCTTGGCGACAGCTCGACGGCGTAGCGTGTGCAGCCTCGGCGTCATCAATCGTACGCATGACCTTTACTAGAGCACTCTGACGATCGTAACAACCGACGGCGATGTCGAGCGTGTCGCGGACCTCAAGACCATGCTTGTCAACCTACGGAGCTAGTCCTCGGAACCAACATCTGACGCCCTGACGAGTGTTGCCAACTCTTCGCCGCTCTTCGACATCTGGTTCTCCTAAGCCAATGGTGGAGCTTTGTTCTATGGGACCTCCGGGCGGTCGATACGTGCAGCCATCAAGTCTCGATCTTGGACTTTCCAATGACGACCGGTCTCGTCATCAAAGAAAGGTATGGCGCGAACTTCTCCCGAGAATCCTTGGCTTAGCAGCCGATTGGCCAGTTCAAGCTCAGGAACGCATTGGATGACTTTGCGGCCCGGTTCCAAGATACGCTTCGGGTTTGGTTTCGAGGATCATCCGGCATACGAAGACCAACGCTGAGTCAAGAACTTTTCAGTCGGCCAAATCCAACGGCTGATCTCCTCAACGTTGATGCGCACTGGACCCTAGTTACTCTATAGCTGGTCTGTCAGTGGGTGCCAAGGCGGGTACCCTCTGGGCGTTGAGAGCGAGAGGCGTGACATGACCTGCGAGTAACCGAACCGCGGTTTATGGCAAGAGGGGCGACAATGAGCATGATAGAACGGACGATGCTTCGGCTCGTCAATGGGCTTGAACAGATGCAGGACAACCGGACAATCGTCCCCTTTTTCCACAACAACCCGTCATGGTGGCGGTTCTGCGCTAGTAGGACCAGTGTTTCGCCGTTCTTCTTACCGTATTACTCCCTATTCCGGGTCAGGAGTTAGCCATGAGCGCGTCAGACATGGTCGAGTACGAATGTGCCGGCACGCATGGCATCTCGACCTCCAACTGCCGCGCCAGCCGGCGCGAGCGGTCGCCTATCAACGGCAAGCGGGTGATGTCCTTGTTCTCTGACTTCGGCGAGATTTGAGCGTCTCCAACGTGGTGCCGGCCGATCCATTACCATGGACACCAAGACCCAGCCGTCCAGATCACAAC
>JACCZH010000309.1 GCA_013696045.1 Chloroflexia bacterium | reverse complement strand
CTCCCAGAGTGGCTGCCAGCACCAAACGGCTGATGAACGCGGGCCGTCCACCAACTTGCAGCGATTCAGGCAGAATGTCCGGCGTGTTCGGCCAGAGATTGGGCCGGCAATACTCGGCGACCTCGGTTGTTGTCAACTCGGTCAGGTACTCGGTGAGCTCGGAGCGGGTGTTCCGCCAGGCGAAGTAATTGTATGACTGAGTAAACCCCAACTTCGCCAACCGGTAGAGCACTCTCGGACGGGTAAACGCCTCTGACAGGAAAATCGTATCCGGATACTGCTTCTTGATCTCAGACAACGACCACTCCCAGAATGGAAACGGCTTTGTGTGTGGATTATCAACCCGGAAGACCCGGACTCCCTGCTCGCACCAGTACATGAAGACGCTGTTGAGCTCGTCCCAAAGCTCGCGCCAATTGTCAGTTTCGAAATTGAACGGATAGATGTCCTGATACTTCTTGGGCGGGTTCTCAGCATACTGAATCGACCCATCCGGACGATGCTTGAACCATTCCGGATGCTCCTGTACATAGGGGTGATCGGGCGAGCACTGGAATGCGATATCCAAGGCGATATCAATGCCCTGACTGCGAGCAGAATCTACGAGTTGCCGAAAATCCTCCAATGTCCCCAGTTCGGAATGGATGGACTTATGTCCACCTTCCTCCGAGCCGATAGCCCATGGACTGCCCGGCTCGTCTGATTGCGCGACGACATTGTTGTTCTTCCCTTTCCGGAAGGTATGTCCGATTGGATGGATAGGCGGAAGATACAGAACGTCAAATCCCATTGCTTTGACGGTGGGCAGATGTGCCTCGACATCCTTGAATGTGCCGTGCCCGCCCGTTTCCGTCCTCAGAGATCTTGGGAACAGCTCGTACCAGGAACTGAAGCGCGCACGCTCGCGCTCGACCGTAACGGCTAGCTCCTTGTCGTAACGGGTTGCGTAGTCGCGGTCAGAATGCTTGTACATCAATGCCGTCAGCGCGGGATTCAGCGCAATATCAATGTTCTCGCTCCCATCGCGCAGTAATCCGGCATAGGTGGTCAGCGCGGTCGCGTCACTGCCCGAAGCCCGTGTAGCCGCTTCCTCAACACGTTGCGCGCCGATCTGACGATCGACCGAGATGTCCTGGCCGGCGGCAATACGCTTCTCAAGATCGCGTGACCAGGATTTGAAATGGTCGACCCAGGCTATCAGGGAATAACAATACTGCTCGAACCGCTCGATCTTGAACGAGCCCCGCCAGCGGTCGTTGACCAGTGCCTTCATTTGCACTTCCGACCACTCTTGCTCGCTTTCCGGACGATAAAGCAGCACGCATGAAAGCACGTCGTGACCATCGGTAAACATGTCCGCTGTGACGGTCACATCCTCGCCAATGGTGCGCTTAATTGGAAAGCGGCCACCGTCAATCTCGGGCGCAACCCCTTCAATAATGACTCGCCGTCGCCCGTCGTCTGTGTGCATCTATCCACCTACCCGTGTATGTCTCATGTTGCATAGTCTGCCAAGTTCAATGTGTAACGAGCGCCTGATGGTTATTCCCACCTGGAACGCTCTGAATGGGCTTGGCCAAATGGGGGAAACAGGCGATCCACAAGCCGCGAACCCGCCCCTCTTACAAGAGTACCAGAGATAGTTGAGGCTCCTTGATACCGGGATTTTTCAGAACCCAACCGAAACCCGTATTCATGCGGCGCCCCGCCTGTGTGAACGGTATGATGCAGATTCGGGCCAGAGACTCTAATGGACGCCATGTTGTCCTGGAACGCGGCGCGAGCACTTGAAGCTGATACTGATGAAAGGATGACACTATCATGAGCAACATACAGATCACCGCAATTCTCGAACAGGCCGTGCCGATCAAGTCGGACATTCGCAACGCCTTTATTGACTTCAGCCAGATGACCGCCTCGGTCGTGGCGATCGTGACCAATGTCCAGCGCCACGGGCGGCCGGTTATCGGCTACGGTTTCAATTCCAACGGCCGCTACGCTCCAAGCGGGTTATTGCGCGAGCGTTTCATGCCGCGGCTCCTGAATGCCGAACCCAGGGCTCTCCTTGACGATGAGGGCACAAACCTCGATCCGCAACGCGCCTGGGCGCTGATGATGACCGGTGAAAAACCTGGCGGGCACGGCGAACGCTCTGTTGCAGTCGGGGTGCTCGACATGGCGCTCTGGGATGCCGTCGCCAAGATTGAGGAGAAGCCTCTCTACCGGGTCTTGGCCGAACGTTTTAATGGAGGCAAGGTCGACGAAGAGGTCTGGGTATACGCCGCCGGTGGATACTACCAGCCGGACAAAGACCTCTCCGCCCTCCAGGATGAGATGCGTGGTTTTCTCGACATAGGTTACACAACCGTCAAAATCAAGATCGGTGGAGCGACGCTCGACGAGGACCTGCGCCGCATTGAAGCCGTAATCGATGTCACCGGCAGCGGTTCAAATCTGGCTGTTGACGCTAACGGGCGCTTCGATCAGGACACCGCTATTCAATACGCCAAAGCGATGCAGCCCTACGGCCTGCACTGGTATGAAGAGGCCGGCGACCCACTCGACTATGCGCTGCAAGCGGAGCTTGCGAACCACTACGGTCCGCCCATGGCAACCGGCGAGAATCTGTTCTCGATGCAGGACGCGCGCAACCTGGTGCGTTATGCCGGCATGCGCCCCGATCGCGACATCCTGCAGTTCGACCCGGCCCTCTCCTACGGCCTGGTCGAGTACCTGCGCATGATCCAGACCATGGAGGAGCATGGCTGGTCACGCCGGCAGTGTGTGCCCCACGGTGGGCACCAGATGGCGCTCAACATCGCGGCCGGGCTCGGTCTGGGCGGCAACGAGTCCTATCCGGGAGTCTTCCAGCCCTTCGGCGGATTTGCCGACGGCATTAAGGTATATGACGGACGGGTGCGGCTGCCCGATTCTCCAGGTGTCGGTTTCGAGGAGAAGTCAAACCTGATCACCGTGATGCGTTCAGTGGCCGAATAGAGCAGCCCGTCATTTCGACCGCGGTGGAGAGATCTCGTCGCAGACCAAGCTTTGGCGTGTGAAATCTCTCCACTGCGGCCGAAATGACGATCACGTCCTTCGCAACTTGCTCTAGGACCGCCGTCTCTCCGCTAACCCGCAACCATTTCGAATCTCGTTCGTTTCTCCTACTACAGGGGTGTACCGCAATACATAACTGTGCGCTACACTGGGCTACGTTGACGAGCGAATATTTGTTCAGGAACTCTGGGACCTATCGATGACAGTGTCATCGATAGGTGGGACGGACCTTCTACCGTATGAAAGAGCTTCTCGCCGCACTGCTCGTGCATATTATTGAGACGGCTGCGCCGATGCTGGTGGCGCTCGCCGTGCCGCTATCGGTAGTGTTCGTGATTGCACGAGTTTTCTAAAAGCGCGTCGGCGCTATTTCCCAATACAAAAGCGGCTGAAAATCTCATCAAGTACAGCCTCGCTCACACGCTCGCCGGTAATCTCCCCGACGGCATACAGCGCGGTGCGAACGTCGACCGCCAACAGGTCCAGTGGCACTTCAAGTACCAAACCTGATTGGGCGGCCACAACTCCATCCAGGGCCCGGCGCAGCGCGTCGAGCTGGCGAACCGTCACCAGTGCCGGCTCGGCCGTGAGCTCGCTCCGGCCGACCACCAGCTCGTACAGGGCGGACTCCAATTCGTCAATCCCAGCGCCGCTCAACGTCGAGATCTCCACCACCGGGACGCCGGGCAGCCTTTTCAAAGCCAGGTCTATGCTTGGGCTGGCCGGCAGATCGCTCTTGTTAAGGGCAACCAGCACCTCGCCATCCTCTAAACGCTCCCCAAGCAAGTCGGCGACAACAAGATCTTCGCTGGTTGCCGGCTCCGATCGATCCAGGACAAACAACGCCAGCCCGCTCGTCGCCAGCGCGCGCTGCGAACGATGCACCCCGATCTTTTCGACAATGTCCTCGGTTTCGGTAATGCCCGCCGTGTCAAGCAACGTGGCCGGAATGCCGCGCAGGTTGATCGACTCCGCAATGACATCACGAGTCGTTCCAGCCACCTCGGTAACGATGGCGCGCTCAGAGCGCAGCAAAGTATTAAGCAAGCTCGACTTGCCGACGTTCGGCCGGCCAACAATCGCGACCTGAATGCCCTCTCGATACAGCAGCCCCGTCTTGGCGGACGCGACCACAACTTCCAGTGCCGCCCTTGCCTCCTCCAACGCTGGTTCAAGATCAAAGGGTGGGATCTCGTCGTCAGGGAAGTCCGCGGCAGCGTCCAGATAGGCCAACGTCTCGACCAACGAGTCCCGCGCCGGACTGAGTCGCTGGCTCAACCGTCCACGCAGCTCACCGACGGCCAGATCGAGAGACTGCACCGTCCGGGCCGAAACCACGCCGGAAACAGCCTCAGCCTGACTGAGGTCGATCCTGCCGTTCATGAAAGCCCGCAACGTGAACTCACCCGCCTCGGCAGGCCGTGCCCCTTGGGCCAGGCACAGCGACAGCACTTCCCGCACCGGGGTCAGGCCGCCATGACAGCTGATTTCAACAACATCCTCGCGTGTGTATGTGCGCGGCGCGGCCATCCTCACCAGCATGACCTCATCGACCTGCCGGCCGCTGGCTGGATCAACGATCGCGCCATAATACAGCTGGTGGCTCTGGAGACCCGCGACAGCAACCGAGCGAAAACCCCGCCCGCGCCGGAACAGCGCGCTGGCGACATCGTTCGCCTCCGGGCCGCTCAGCCGGACAATGCCAATACCGCCTTCCCCCACCGGAGTAGCAATCGCGGCTATGGTGTCCTGATACATGGTTGAGATCCTGGTTGATGTCTCATTGCGGACGCACGGTCGAAAGCCACAAGTTTAGCGAGACGAACGGCATTGTGATTTCGTAC
>JACCZH010000307.1 GCA_013696045.1 Chloroflexia bacterium | reverse complement strand
GGGCATGTACGACCGCGACGGCGAATGGCCGGTCTACCACACCATGCCGGTACGTCCGGATTCGCTGTATGGCACCTCCAAGGCGATGGGGGAGGTGTTGGGCCGGCATTATCACGACGCCTTCGGTCTCGACTTCATCGCCCTTCGGATCGGGTGGTACGCCGACGAGCCATCCCAAGCGACGAACCAGTCCGTACTCCGGGCGATGTGGCTCGGCCCCAACGACACAATGAACGTCGTGCGTGGGGCGATCGAGACCGAGACGACGTTCGGCATCTACTACGCGGTGTCGAACAACCCTGATCGTCGTTGGGATATCACCAACACGATGATCGATCTCGGCTACCGCCCGGTCGACCGCTGGGACGAAGCGACCGGCATCGACGAGGATCACGCCCCCGGCTCGCCGCCTTTGCGAGAGGACTGGCCGTAGCCAGGACAACACGTAGCGCCGCGGCGAAGATGCTCGATAGCGGCGACCGTCATTTACTCACGCCACTTGTCAGCGTGCCCTCTGTCAGACGCTGGCATTGCCCACAGCCGATGTTTGCGCGAAAGGCCTTTCGCAGCGTCAGTCTCTTGCATACAGATTCGGCGCCCATTGCCGTATCCGTTCTACCGTCTCGTTCACATTGAGATCGTCATTATCGATCCGGAGAAACCGGTAATCGCCCATTGCTGACGCAAACGAGCTGTCTTCGGGATCAACCCGATCGACCATGTCTCTCCATTCCTCGCTTGTTGTCTTTTCCCGTGCAATGCGCCGGACATCACGAGTCGCTTTGATCGCACATAGCTGAACGATGTACACGTCCGCATCCCTATTCAAAACATCGCGGAATGTCCGATAGTGATCAACACTACTGGCAAAGCTGCCAGCAATGACGTTACGGTAACCTGCATCCCAAAAGTTGCGCGTGAGATCGGCTACGTTTTTCCAGAGCATCCGTAGAAAAGCATCGTCCATCTGCCACGGATTGACGGTACCAACGTCTTCTGCATCGATTTGAGCGCTCCCAGGTGTTGCTTCAACCAATGCTTGAACCGTTGTCGACTTTCCAGCACCTTCCTGACCAACGATGATCACAAGTTTTGCATCAGACATGTTGTCCCCCTCGCCAAACAGAAAACATCACCACGTCATCGTTGCGGTGCGTAACGCCGTCGCTCAATTGGCCAGCTCATCGTAGGCGGCGTCTTCCTCGGAGCCCAATCGCGCTTTTCAAGGTAGAACGCTCGTGCGGGGGATCAGCCTGCCTTCCGCCTCCTCACGGTCCAACTCGCGACGGACCGCTTCCTCTACCCATTCGCTTACCGACCTTTCGTGGTTCACTGCTGCGATCTTTCCCCGACGCTTCAACTCCGGTTCTACGTCTGCCGTTAGTCTCATCCTCGCCATGGCAACCTCCTCACACCATTGTAAGTTGGTGTCTTGGCGCCATGGCAGCAGGTCATTATTGCCACTTGTTGATCTCGACGAGGAGCACGCCCCCCTTAGCGGCCCTTGCACGAGGATTGGCTCTAGTTTGTTGTGGCGTCACGGAGGTGGTCACCAATGTGTCCGATGACGAAGCATTGGGCGTCCTTGTCGTGATGCCAGTAGATGCGGTGCCGTTGGGTCAGGTTGACGTGCGGTCCCATCAGGACGCGCTTGAGCTCGCCCTGCCGCTCGACCTCCAACGCATAGTCTGATTCGTAGTGCTGCTTAGCGGTTTCTGAGATATCCGACTTCAACGTTACCCCGCGCTCCCGAAAGTAATCCGCTGGTCCGCGACGATCTCCGTGACCACCCCGGCATTGACGTGCCACATCGCGAATCATGATCAACATGTCCCGAACCTGGACGGGGTCAAGCTTGCTACGATGGCCGTTCACTTGTTTCAGGACCCGGTCGTGGAACTCGAGCTCACCGTGCTCGACTGTGGTCATCACCTGTTGCACCGCCTCGGCGACGGTCGCGGGAACCGCAGCGAATGCCTCATCCGAGAGTGTCGGCTGCGTGACATCGCTCAACCGTTGTTCCAGATTGCTGACCCTGGCCTTCAGTCGGAACGCGTCCTCTTTGGCGGATTCGAGCTCGTCGGCATAGGACGACGCAAGTGTCTCGGCTTCAACCATCCTGACCCGTGCGGTGTCGAGCTCTTCGAGTACCAGATTGATAGCGTCGTGCAACGAATCATGGGCGACGTCGCCCATCTTCGACTTGAGGTCCTCGACCAACGTTCCGATCAGGCGCTGTGCCCGGTCCGACTGTGCCCGTTCCCTGGCTCGTATACGATCTCGAACCACGGAGTCGGGCTCCACCAAGAAGGATTCCTCACGCCGAATGTGGCGTGAGAACCACTCGGCGAATCCACCATCGGCGTACCGCTCGATCTCTGCCCGCCTGAAGAATCGGTGCATGCCGGCCGAATCCGTAATCGAAAAGCCAGGACGATAGAGACGAATCACGTTCCACCCGACCCGATGGGTTTCGCCAATCAACACGCGAAGCCTTGCCGTCAGCCTGGGGTTGGAGATATGCACCACCCGAGCCGTCCCGAACAGGTCACGGGCAAGCATTGCCGGCTCGACTGGCGGACCCTGCGACTCGTCACCCACGCATACCACGAGCGGAACGGTGCGCTTCCGGTCGACAATCTTCCGATGAAGATCTTCGACCTGATCAATGTTTCTCACCTGCCAATACGAGCGCGTCCACTCGATATTCCCCTGGGACACAGTGAACTGTTCGAGAAGAGCCGACAGTAGCGAACAGGGCGGAGCCGACTCCGAACTCCTGTCCGATGGCCGCATTCCATCAGGAAACGCAAGTTGCTCGCGGATGGTGATGACGATTGCCCGTCCAACTTCAAGAGTACCCAAGGCCTCCAGACGCATCTGAATATCCGTGCGGAGCCTGCGATCCCATTCGCAATTATCAACCGGCAAGAGCGGCCGTTCCAGCCGGGCTTGCCATGCCCATTCGTCCGGCGAGCTAACGTCAACTTCTCGAATCTCTCCGACCACTGAGCCATCGTTGCGGAGCGCCACCTGGCGCAGGAACGGTTCGCGTCCTGACATAAGCAGTTCGGGTGCGGAACGGTCAGGTTCCCGAAGCTGCTCTTTACACCATGCCTCGACGACGGATCGTGCCAGACCCATGACGTCGTGATCAGATGCCGCCTCATCGTCGCGTGCCGAGATATGCAGAACTGCTGCGTGTGTTGGATACATCGCGCACCTCCTACCGGTCCTGGCTCGAGTCCCGATATCGACGATAACCAAAATCAGGAGTATCCGCAACTCTACGTTGACCGAAGGTTGCACACCCCTGCCGTCGCTCTTCCGATACATGGACACGCTTCGTCCGCTTTCGCTGGTACAACATCATGGGGACAATCTCCCCGATTCGTGGGATA
>JACCZH010000263.1 GCA_013696045.1 Chloroflexia bacterium | reverse complement strand
CTGGGAGGGGTTTGTCCCTGGCGTTGGCCACGGTAACCTTTATAAATATCAGATTCAGTCGCAACAGAACGGTTATCGAGTGGCCAAGGCCGACCCGTTTGCAGTGCATGCCGAGACATCGCCGCGAACTGGCTCGATTGTCTGGAACACTGAGTACGAGTGGCAGGACACCGGCTGGATGGGCGAGCGCGGCCGGCACAATGCCGCTGACGCGCCGATCTCGGTCTATGAAGTACATCTGGGTTCGTGGATGCGCATTCCGGAGGAGGGCGACCGCATGCTCTCCTATCGCGAGCTGGCTCCCAGGCTAGCCGAGTATGTGAAGGGGCTCGGGTTCACTCATATTGAGCTGCTGCCGGTCATGGAGCATCCGTTCTATGGTTCGTGGGGCTACCAGACAACGGGCTACTTTGCCCCGACCAGCCGCTACGGCACGCCGCAGGATTTTATGTACATGGTTGATCATCTGCACCAGAACGGCATCGGTATCATTCTGGACTGGGTCCCGTCACACTTTCCCAGCGATGAGCATGGGCTGGCTTACTTCGACGGAACGCATCTGTTTGAACATTCCGATCCCCGGCAGGGTTATCACCCCGACTGGAACAGCTACATCTTCAACTACGGACGTAACGAGGTGCGCAGCTTCCTGTTGAGCAGTGCGATTTACTGGCTCGAGAAGTATCACATTGACGGCATCCGGGTGGACGCCGTCGCCTCGATGCTCTACCTGGATTACTCGCGCAAGGCTGGCGAGTGGATTCCGAACGAGTACGGCGGGCGGGAAAATCTCGAAGCGATCTCGTTCCTGCGCCGGTTCAACGAGGAGATCTATAAGCGCTTCCCGGATGTCCAGACGATGGCCGAGGAATCGACCGCCTGGCCGATGGTCTCGCGGCCCACCTATCTCGGCGGGCTTGGCTTTGGCACGAAGTGGGACATGGGCTGGATGCACGACACTCTCCAGTATTTTGAGAAGGAAGCTGTCCATCGTAAGTACCACCACGGAGACCTGACCTTCAGGATGGTCTATGCATTCTCCGAGAACTTCATTATGCCGCTGTCGCACGACGAAGTCGTGCATGGCAAAGGCTCGCTTATTACGAAGATGCCGGGCGACGACTGGCAGAAGTTTGCCAACCTGCGGCTGCTCTTTAGCTACATGTACGCACAACCCGGCAAGAAGCTGATCTTCATGGGTTGTGAGTTTGGCCAGTGGCTGGAGTGGCGGCACGATTACAGTCTCGACTGGGACCTGACCGAGCATGCGTCGCACAAGGGCGTCCAGAGCGTGCTTGAAGAACTGAACCGCGTCTACCGTCAGGAGACCGCGCTGCACCAGTTGGACTTCGAGCCGGGAGGATTCGAGTTTATCGACGGCAGCGACTCCGAACAGAGTGTACTGAGCTTCATGCGGCGTGGCCGCGAGCCGGATGACGTGGTTGTGGCCGTCTTTAACTTCACACCGGTGCCGCGCACCAACTACCGGGTAGGGGTGCCGAAACGCGGGTTCTGGAGCGAGATTTTCAACAGCGACGCGAAGGAATACTGGGGCAGTGGCCAGGGCAACGTTGGCGGAGTTGAAACCACTCCGGTTTCTTGGCACGGGCGTCCTCACTCAATCAATCTGACCGTACCGCCGCTGGGCGCGGTGTTCCTGAAATGTGAGAGTTAACGTTTGTTTCGACATCGAAAACTGGGCGCCACCTACCTCTCAAACAGAAGTAGCCATTTCGCGGTCTGGGCGCCCAAAGCTACACGCGTAGAGATCCACCTCACGTCGCCGGCGGAGCGTACCGAGGCGCTAACGCGAGATGACAAGGGCTACCACTACGGCACGCTGCAGGGCGTTGAGCCGGGCGCACTCTACTCCTACCGTCTCGACGGCGGGCCGGACCGCCCGGACCCGGCCTCGCGGCACCAGCCGCAGGGCGTCCACGGTCCGTCAGAGGTCGTTGACCCCGCGGCGTACACGTGGCGTGACGCTACCTGGCGCGGAGTAGCCCAGCATGACCTTGTCATCTATGAGATGCACATCGGGACGTTCTCAGCCGAGGGCACATTCGACAGCGCAATTCCGCTTCTCCACGAGCTGAGAGAGCTCGGGGTAACAGCCGTGGAGATTCTGCCGGTGAATGCGTTTCCGGGCGAGCGCAACTGGGGCTATGACGGTGTACTGCCCTTTGCGGTGCAGCATTCGTATGGGGGACCCGAGGGTCTGCGGCGGTTTGTGGATGCCTGCCACCAACAGGGTCTTGGGGTCATTCTCGATATCGTCTACAACCATCTGGGGCCGGAGGGCAACTATCTGCCGGAGTTCGGGCACTACTTCACCGAGCAGCACCTGACGCCCTGGGGGTCGGCGCTGAACTATGACGGAAACGATAGCGACGCGGTGCGCGAGTTCTTCATCCAGAACGGGCTGTACTGGCTGACCGAATACCATTTGGACGGCTTCCGGCTGGACGCGATTCACGCCATCTACGATCAGACGTCGAGGCCGTTCCTCGAAGAATGGACGACGGCAGTCCATCGGCGCGGCGAAGAGCTAGGTCGTCGTCCGGTGGTGATTGCCGAGAGCATGATGAATGATCCCAAGGTGATCCAGCCCCCGGCGTTGGGTGGGTTTGGCATGGATGCCGAATGGAATGACGATTTTCATCATATTTTGCACGTATTGCTGACTGGCGAGCGCGATGGCTACTACAACGATTACTCAGGTGTGGCCGATCTCGCCAAGGCGTTCCGGCAGGCGTATGTCTATACGGGGGAGCATATGACCTTCCGCGGCCGGAGGCATGGCCGGCAACCGGACAATACAGAGGCGCGCCAGTTTCTGGCCTATACCCAGACTCACGACCAGGTCGGCAATCACGGTGGATGCCTACGTTTGAGTGCGCTGACGAGCTACGAGGGCTTGAAGGTCGCGGCCGGGGCGGTGATGCTCTCACCCTTTATCCCGATGCTCTTTATGGGTGAAGAGTATGGCGAGACAAACCCGTGGTGGTACTTTGTTGACCATAACGATCCTGACCTGCTGAAAGCGGTCAGCGAGGGCAGGCGCAAGGAGTTCGAGGGCTTCGACTGGGCCGGCGAGATGCTCGACCCGGCGTCTGAAGAAGCGTTCACCAGCTCCAGGTTGCAACACGACCTCAAGAATGAGCTCGCGCATAAGTCACTGTTGCTCTGGCACCAGACACTTCTGAGGCTGCGGCGGGATGTGCCGGCTCTGCGTAACCTGAGTTGCGAGCAACAGGACGTGGCGCCATTTGAGCCGGAGAAGACGCTCTTCGTGCGTCGCTGGCATGGCCCCAGCGAGATCGTCGC
>JACCZH010000237.1 GCA_013696045.1 Chloroflexia bacterium | reverse complement strand
GTCCCAGGCATCGCGCGGCAGCTCGCGCAGCAGCGAGACAGTGCTCTGGCGGATACGCCGGAACTGGCTGATGACCGTCAGCGTCGAATCCTCCGGGTGGTAATCCGTGAGACGCACCTCGCCAATGCGACGGAGGTCAGGGTGAGCGGTGGTCGCCAGGAGATGAAGTTTTGGGTACGTTCTCGCCTCATGGTCGCGTAAATGCACGATGACCTCACGCACCGACCACTCACCGCGCTCAGCGGGCCGGGTCAGTCTGGCTTCATCACGCTGCGAGCTGACCCGCTTTGAGAGGTAGTTCAGCATGTGAAACAGCTTGAGGTAGATCTGTTCTTCTCGCTCCATCGGACCCTTCTTAACACTGTTGTTGCCGGCGCGGACTGTCGCAACTGTGAGTCTAGCCTACAAATGCGCTTCTCACGACGTTTGACCGCTTCGGTGGCACGGGCGACTCAGCGAGTCGCCCCTACGAATTATCGGCCTTATGCCAGCTATCATCGTCTGGAACATCTTCAACTCTGAGGGCCTGGCGAATCTGGCGCAGGTGTTCGGTATCGTGGTCAGCGATGTGTTCGGCATACCAGCCAATCGACACCCGGCCTTGGCGCGGGGCATGCCCATGGCGTGACCAGTCGGACATATTCAGCTCCATCAGCACGTCAACGAGCTTCGAGCGATGCTCGGCAAAATCTTCCAGCACCTCACGTGGTTTCTGTTTATGGTATTCGCGGTCGATCGGCCAGAGCGAGTCGTCAACCGACTCAAAGGTCGGGTCATCCTCGGCCATGATCCGCTTCACCCGTGCAACAAAGATCTTTTCCCAATCTCG
This sequence comes from Chloroflexia bacterium, assembly GCA_013696045.1. Lineage (GTDB taxonomy): Bacteria > Chloroflexota > Chloroflexia > Thermomicrobiales > CFX8 > JACCZH01. The sequence continues at coordinate 1,959 of JACCZH010000237.1, read as the reverse complement.
CACATGACAGAGGACCTCAACCACACCCCAGCTACCCTCCGGGCCGGCGCGGGTAAGATCGGTGTCTTCGGCGCTCGCGATCAGCTCGTGCAGCCGGGCAGGATACTCGGCCAGCGTATCGACCAGCATGTCACGGGCTTCGGAGTCAATTGTCGTCATCGAAAAGTCCAGCCGATCGTTGATGTTTCCCACTGTGGCTCGCCCGCGCGCTCCATGTCTTCAAGGTGGATCGCGGTCTTGACAGCCAACTGTGCCAGAGCGTCGGTTGCGTCAACCAGAGGGACACCCACATGTCGCTGTTGCAACACTACCGGGATCTCCGTGCAGGCAGCAAGCAGAACATCTGCGCCGCGCAGCTCCAGCAATTCCCCGGCCTCAGCCAGCAGCGCCGTTGTCGACGCCTGGGCCCGGCCGGCCTTGACCTCGCCAATGGCCGCCATCACACAACGACGCTGGATGTCGCTGTCCGGAACGATCGTGTCGATGCCCCGCCTGCGCAGCGCTTGTTGATACATCTCGCTCCCAATTGTCCCACCGGTGGCCAGCAAGCCAACCACGTTAGCCTGTGGATAGGTTTGAAAGATCATGTCGGCCGCGGCCTCGATCATGCTCACGATCGGACGTTCGACTTCCGGCTGAACCTCGTCAAGAAAAGCGTGGGCAGTGTTGCAGGGGATAACGATAAAGTCCGCGCCAATGGTAACCAATTGCCGCGCGCCATGAATAAGCCAGGGAGTTGGGTCTTCACCCCCGCGCAGCAGCGCCTCGGTGCGATCGGGCACTCGCGGGTCGGCATACATGACCACTGGAATGTGCTCCTGATCGTTGGCCGCCGGGCTGGACTGGATGATCTTGGTGTAGAGGTCAGCCGTCGCCAGTGGCCCCATGCCGCCCAGAATCCCGACCACCGCCCGGCGTTTGCCGTCACTAATGGGCGGACACTGGATATCCACCGCAACCTGCTCGGAACCACTGGCGGCCAGCGAGCCGGTAGACATCGAGGCCACATGTGGAAGCCCGTTTGCTGGACGTGGCACAAAGGTGGCGGCTACTCGGTCGCGTACAGTTTCAAACCAGCTACCCCAATCCGGCCGCACCTCGATCGACACGACACGCGGGGAGCCATCCACAAGACGATAGGCTTCAGTCTGAGGTGTTTCACTGCGCAGCGAGACAATGATCATCAAGGCGTCAGGCCAGTTGGCCTCCCGCAGATCGGTGCTGGAGGGGCTAGGGTCGGAGTGTGGGTGCGAGTGATAGATACCGCCCAGCCACCAGCCTTCGCGGTCCATCTCGTTGATGGCGCGCACAACTTCGTTGTCATCCATGCGATAGTGGTCGGTCGGCCGGGGATGGACGTTCGTGCCGGGGTAGAGCTTTACCGGCCTGTTTTTGTGAAACGCGATCAACCCACAGCCTTCGTTCGGCTGGGAGCTCAACAGGTGGTCGATCATCTGCCGGTAAAGCCGTGCGTCGAACCTGACTGGGTCGAGGCGCTGCACGGGCGGCACGCTTTTCACCGAGTTGTCTCCTAGATGGCCCTGACTCCGGCGGGGCTATTGGACAAGATCGTCAACCTTCTGTCAAGCGGTCGCATTATTCTCCACAATTGGGTCTGGAGTATGCCTGGCGGCGCTAGTGACATTCGCCCAACTGCCGCGCAGGGAAAGCCAGTACGCTGTTGCCTCCTATTATAGTCATACTGCCTAGCGTCGGCTTCACCCAATGTTACAGAAGGAAAGGGCAACGATGGGTTACCAATTTCATATCCTTCTCGAATGGGGTACGGTCGAGCAGATCTGGGTCTCATATGTTCCCGCGTTGAACTATCTTTCAACCTACGGGGAAACCCGTGATGAGGCTCTAGCGATGACTCAGGAAGCCATAGAAGGTTATCTCGAAGCCGCTGAACTGGAAGGGATTACAGTCGATCCCCCTGGCGACCATGCCGAACTCGTC